>USJF01000102.1 GCA_900554935.1 uncultured Porphyromonas sp. | reverse complement strand
TTGGAATCAGCCCTTATCTTTTACCATCAAAAAAAACTTCCCCGGACAGCAATGATTCCGTATACTAGCGGAATCCATTCCGCTAGTATACGGAATAGAGCTTTCATATAGGCTTTATAAAATCTTGTATGGCATACCTTTATATTAGCATACTTAGGAGTATAAAGTGTTTTGTTTAGATGTATCTAATAAGTTTTATGTATATTTGCAAAACGGACAGAGAATAAGATATTTTTTCAACAACAAAAAATAATATGAGAATGAAAAAGATTTTTGGACTAGTAGCCGGTGGGCTTATGGGTCTATTCTCCCTCTCAAATGCCAATGCGCAGGTAGATGGAGTTAACTTCACCCTTTCACCAAATGTGTCTTACAACTGGTGGAATCAAAACATTGCACTTAAGAACTCACCATTTTATGGACTTCGTCTCGGCGTAGGCTTTGGCCCTTACGTAGAGCTTAGAGGAACCTTCGAGAAGTCTGTAAACTTGAAGAATACTATTAAAGATAAGAATTGGAACATCTTTAATGAGGATTTCCTTAATAAGCTAGAAGGAATGAACATGGATATCACCCGCCTAGGTGGTGAGCTGAAGTTCAATATCCTTAGTAGCAACTATAGCATCGCTCCTTACCTTACTGTAGGTGGTGGCGTGCAGATGCTTGGATACAATCCTTTCGATAAGAATACTCAAATCGTAGAGGATGCCAAGAAGACTGAGAAGCAGATCTATCTTAGTGCAGGAGCAGGTGTACGCTTCAATCTTTCGGAGCGCATCGCACTTTCACTAGAGGGTCGCAACACTCAGTTCAACCTCAATAATGTAGAGAATCTACTTAATCCTAACGTAGACAACAAGGCTAAGCGCTGGGGCAACTGGTCGGCTATCGCATCTCTTGATATCACCCTCGGTGGTATGAGTGGCTATAGCGATACTAGCCGTCAGTATAGCAACCTCTTCGAGGATGGCTTCCGCGGAGTGAAGTTTGTCCTTGAGCCAGGTATTATGTATGCCGACTTCCATGAGAAGCTCAATCGCAACGATCAATTCTTTATCGGAGGTGCAGCAGGTCTTGACTTCTCTTCTTTGGTAGGTGTAAGAGCTTTCTACTACCAAGCTACTAAGGAGCCAAAGAAGCCTAGCTTCAACTTCAATAAGGATCTAAAGATGTATGGTGCCAACCTGCTATTCCGTCTGAATCAGCCACGTGGCATCGTGCCTTACCTCACCCTAGGTGCTGGTTACCTTGATGACAAAGGCTTGATTCCAACCGACCCAAATTCCTCTACTGCCAACCTTCCTGCTGAGGAGCGCTTTAGCCAGCACAACCTATTCCTAATGGGAGGTGCAGGTGTAGAGGTGCCATTCTCTAAGTATGTTGCCCTATTTGGTAATGTCAATGCTCTTCTCTCTAACGTTGGAAAGGAAAAACTGAAGAATGTAGAGGTAGATGATGTCTACACTAGCTTGATGTACAATGCTGGTGTCCGTATCAACCTTGGTCGCTCAGCATACGAGCCTGTAATGGAGATGCGTAGCAATGAGGAGAGTGTCAATGATCGCGTCAACGAGACTCGTAGCGAGGTAACTCGTAGCGAGGAGAAGAAGTGCGCTCACGCTCGTCACACCATCTTCCAGAGAGAGAATGTACGTGGTGGCAAGATGATGACTAAGCAGCAGTTCGAGGAGATGGTAGATCGTATCCTTTACAAGGTTCGCAGCGAGGAGAGTGCACGTGCCGCTAAGTTCTCTCAATCTGAAATGGATATCATCGTAGCTGCTCTTAATAGCCAAAACCCACAAGGTACTAAGGTAGTTGCTACTACCGACCCTGTAGCTAACCAGCAGCTCATCAATGAGATGCGTCGCTTGGTAGAGCGTATGGATCGTCTAGAGGGTAAGACTACTGCACAGTCCAACGTGGTACCTGTACAGAGAGTAGACCCACTTGTAACTACTCCTGCTACTGTAGTTGAGGGTGCTACTACCACAACTACAGCTACTACTCACGCCAAGAATGACTTCCTAAAGCTCAATCGTCTAGCAGTTCTTACAGGCGTAAACTTCGGTGAGGGCACTCAGTGGATGGTAGGTATGCGTGGTTACATGCAGATCTCCAATACCGACCTTGACTTCGTGCCTGAGTTGATGGCAGGTTTTGGTAAGAAGGGTGGTTTTGACCTTAGCGCCAACGTGGTTTACAACTTTAAGCTCGAGAATTCTATCGTAGACCCATACGCAGGTCTTGGTCTTGGCCTTTACAGCCACGGTCTAGGACTTAAGTTTGGCCCTAACTTCATCGCTGGTGCCAACTTCAAGCTCAATAACTCTGGCGAGCTATTTGCCGATTACACTGCAAGAGGTCTATTCAAGAATAATCAGATTGCTGTAGGTTATCGTTTCGTATTCTAATCATTTACCATTAGGAAAACGAATGATGAGACAGAGTAAATTAATCTCCTCAGCAGTAGCTACTCTACTCCTAGGCATTGGCATCCACGCCAATGCCCAGGATGTAGTGGTGTCACAGTCAGTGACCGAGAGTGGTGATACTGTGACCATTATGGAGACCACTCCTCGTACTACCGATACTCAGACGGTAGATAGCAAGGTGTGGGACGCCATTCGGTCTACTGAGGGATATGACAAGATACCCGATGATGCCCTCCTCCCAATCACACCAGAGCAGGCAGAGGAGCTCATCACAAAGCTGATACTAGAGGCTCGCAAGCCTTATGTAGAGGCTGCTTACCGTGATTCCGTGCTACATGCTTTCAAGATCGAGACGCTCAAGCGTCGCGCTCTAGACCAAGCACTAGCACGCACTTATACCGACCCATTGGAGCGTCGTCTTGACCAGATGGAGCGCCTTATCTATGCTCTTCTGATTAGCCGTGGCGACCTTAGTCCTGAGGCGATCAATCAGCTTCTAGGTGGCAATAGCCCCTATCTGCTACCACAAGGTAAGGCAGGGAAGTGTTGCCAAAAGGGTGATACCGTCCCAGCTCAAAAGCTCACCCCAGCGCGTAGAGAGCCAGTAACCCCAGATGAGGCAATCGCACTCAAGGGTGGTCTCAATAATAAGGAGATTGACCTGTATATGAGTGTTGCTTACTTTGGGTTTGATAGTAGCAAGCTCAATGAAGAGACTATCAAGACGCTCGATAATGTAGTGGAGTGGATGAAGGAGAATGACCTCAAGGTATCTCTCCGTGGTTATGCCTCTCCAGAGGGTAGGATGAGCTACAATAATAAGCTATCTGGTCGTAGAGTAAATGCCGTAGCAGATTATATTGTGAATAAGGGCATTCCTCGTGATAGGCTAGAGGTGATTCCTTCTGGCATCGACTCCATGAAGGATACCAAGAGTAAGTATCCTAAAGGTCGTCGTGTAGAGATTCGCCCAATCCTCTACTAAGGTAGCCTAAGATATCAATAATAAAGGCGGTACCACCAGTGTGGCACCGCCTTTTGGCATTACGTGAGGTAGCTTATCATCGTGCAATAATCTCCCATGGTCTCTTAATTATTCACAATACTACTGCCAAATTGATAAATTCAAGAATAAATCATTATATTTGAGGAAACAAAATGAGTAACCAAAACCAATTAAACAGCCTGTGTATGAAAAAGAAATTCTTTAATGCGAAGATCTATCGCAACAGTTCAGCAACCGAAATGATCGTGGAAAACGGCAAGATCACTCAGATCGGCACTAACCTCCCCAAGTGTGATGAGGAGATAGACCTCAATGGTAAGTTTGTATTGCCACCATACGTAGATCCACATCTTCACCTAGACTATGTCTATACCGTTTCAGAGATGGAAGGTCTGGGAGCTGCTTCTGGTACACTCTTCGAGGCGATTGAAAACTGGCCTAAGTACAAAGCCACAATGACCATAGAGGGCGTGAAGCGACTTGCTCGCAAGGGGATCGAAGACGAGGTATCACAAGGAGTGCAATTTATCAGAGCACAGACCGACGTTACTGACCCTAAGTTCACCGGCTTCAAAGCTATTATGGAGCTCAAGGAGGAGATGAAAGATATCGTCGATATCCAAGTAGTAGCCTTTCCTCAGAATGGTATGTACACCTACAAAGGCGGTAAGGAGCTAGTAGAGGAGGCACTAAAGATGGGTGCCGATGTGATTGGCGGTATTCCCCACTACGAGCCAGCTCGAGAGTTTGGAGAGAGATCCATCCACGACATTGTAGAACTAGCTATGAAGTACAATGTACTCATCGACGTACACTGCGATGAGACCGACGACATAATGGCACGCTTCGTGGAGATCCTCAATGCTCTTGTCTATCTTGAGGACTATGGAGAGAGGACTACAGCTAGCCACACCTGCTCCTTTGGCTCGGCAGATAACTCTTATGCCTATAGGATGTTTGACATGTTTAAGCGTAGCAAGATGAACTTCATCTCCTGCCCAACCGAGAATGCATATCTACAAGGACGGCAGGATACCTATCCTAAGCGCCGTGGACTTACTCGCATCAAAGAGTTTATGGAGATGGGTATCAATATTGCTCTAGCACAAGACTCGATCAATGACCCATGGTACCCACTCGGCAGTGGCAATATGATGAACATTCTTGATAATGCTATCCACCTCTCACAGTACGCTAGCCCAAAGGAGGTAGAGACTGCCTTTGATATGATCACCTACAACGGTGCTAAGTGTATGAATATCCACAACCAATATGGTATAGAAGTGGGTAGAGATGCCAACTTTATCGTGCTCGATGGCGATAGTGCATGGGATTGCATCCGCCGTCGTGTAGGCGTCCTAGCCTCTGTGCGAAAGGGAGAATTCCTATTCAAGAAAAAGCCAACTGAGTACGAAGTCCCCTTCAAGATGTAAGATCATCCACAATGGATATGAAAAAAGCTACCCTCAACTCTTGAGGGTAGCTTTTTTTTGAGTATGACGGGCATGTCATACATCTGTGGTGAAAGTCCACCCGGGGCGTAGTTGCC
>USJF01000101.1 GCA_900554935.1 uncultured Porphyromonas sp. | reverse complement strand
ATTGAGGATGAGATACGGGAAGAGGTGCCAGAAGCGATGGCTCAGCTCGCCACCCGCCATGGGGTGACGGTCCATCTGCTATCGGGTGACCAAACCGGTCGGGTAGAGGCTTTTGCTAAGATTGCAGGCATTGAAAAAGCCAAAGGGGAGCTTTCGCCCCTTGATAAAAAGGCCTACATAGAGCAACTTCAGGCGGATGGAAAGGTGGTAGCAATGGTGGGAGATGGTATCAACGACTCACCCGCTTTGGCAACTGCCGACCTCAGCATCGCCATTGCCAGTGGTAGCGATATTGCTACTGAGGTGGCACAGCTCACCGTCGTCTCGGGTTCGCCCTTTGCCCTTGAGCAGGCGATCGCTCTCTCCAAGCGAAGCAGTAGGATTATACACCAAAACTTCTTCTGGGCTTTCTTCTACAATATGCTGGCAGTACCAATAGCGGCTGGCCTGTTCTACCCTACCCTCTTTGTTAGCCCGATGATAGCTGCCGCCGTGATGGCTTTCAGCTCTGTTACCGTGGTGCTCAATAGCCTTCGCCTTAGGTATTAATCGGCAAGGTAGCCTTTGGGAAGACGGTAGTTCCAGACGTGGTGTGGGTCTTGCGGGATATTGATCTGCTCTGCTTCGGGTGGTACCTCCGACCCAAAGCCAGTGAGGACAAACCAATCCTGTAGCGGGAGAACGAGTAGGAGAGAGCGGGGCGACTGAAGTAATGCATTCACCAATCCACGGGGCGAGATATCCTCTTCAAAGTGGTAGCTCTCCGCCAACGCCTCCCGCCCCTTCTTGGTGAGTGTGTGCCACCATCCTCGTAGCGATGGCATATCGTGTGTTGAGGTGGTGACCAGCGATAGCGGAGGGATATCCTCTGGCTCCACAAAAGCACGACCAAGTAGCTTCGGCATCCTCAATACCTCTAGCGAAATGATTTCAAGCCCCCTCAGAACTTCATGGATACTTTGGGGCAACACCCCAAGGTCTTCGGCACAAAGCAATAGATCGCTGGCTGAAAGAATACTGGTGAGACGCTCCAAGGCGGTAGCGGTCCATAGCGCATCATTATCCTTATAATAGTAATCGTACGAGAGTCCCAGTAGCCGTTGCTGATCATCTTCCAAGAGGGCGTCAAAACCCTGGCAACTTGCCGGCTCTAGTGGTGGATGATACTTTCCCCCTTCGTCCATATTAAAGAAAGTCTCCAGCCCATGCACTCGCTCCCCAGCATAACCCTTAGCCGGCACATACCAGCCAGTAGCCGCATCGCCACTCCCTACTGGGATGCTCCAAATGCGGAAGAAGCCGAGGATATGATCGATCCTAAGGGCATCGAAGTGCCGAGACATCGTCTTCAACCTTTGCCGCCACCACTGATAGCCATCACGTGCCATCGCCTCCCAATGATAGGTAGGGAAACCCCAATCCTGCCCTGTAGCCGAGAAGGCATCTGGCGGTGACCCCGCCTCCTTATCTAGGCAAAAGAGATGCGGTGCCACCCAAACATCCACACTATCACGCGACACCCCAATCGGCAGATCCCCCTTGATGATAATTCCCCGCTTATGTGCTTCGTCTCGCAGAGCGCTCAATTGCCTATAAAGATAGTATTGGGCAAATTGATACTTCTCCACCGACCGCTCCAGCTGACGCCCACGATAGCTCTTGCCCTTCTGCCACGCCGCCAGCACCTCCTCATAAGGTGGATACTGCGCCACGCTACGCTCCGGATAAAGGTCCCGTACCGCACAAAAGAGCGCATAGGGAAGTAATTGCGACCGCTCCTCCTCTACAAACTTCAGATACCCCCCACTCCGTTGCTGCAGAGCCCAGCGATCAAAGAGCAATTCGATTACCTCCCACTTAAATCGCGACACCGCCACATAGTCCACCGCATCCTGGGCATCCAGAAGCCTAGCCTTGTGCTCCCACAATGGTCGCTCCGAAGCAGTCTGATAGCCTGGTAGCCCCCGCAAATCCATATAGATAGGATGTAACCCATAAGTAGTTATCGCACTATAAGGGTAAGAATCCCGCTCCGTACCGCTAAATGTAGTATCGTAAATCGGCAAAAGCTGCAATACCGATTGCCCCCGCTCCTGCATCCAATCAAGTAGCTCAATCGCTGCCGAAAAGTCGCCAATCCCCTGCGTCGCCTTACCTCGTAGCGAAAAGAGAGGCACCGCCGTCCCAGTTAAAGTACGGGGCAAAGGCTCCTCCCTTGGGACACCTTCAAAGGTAGGCTGAGGAAGCGGACTGAGCTTAAAGCATTCCGCCTCCGAAGGTCGGTAATATCGATTCCCTCCCCTTTCCCAAAACACCTCCCCATCGGGCCGCCTCAAGACCAACTTATACTCCGTCTCAATCCTCTTGGGAAATTGCAATAGATAGCCGTGCCGACAAAGAGTCAGCGGCAACCCCTCCTCCACATTCCACCCCCCAATAGAAGGATCGGCACCCACCAAAAGGAGCTCCCCCTCATATGCCTTATCCATTGGAATCAAGAACGCCTCCCTCGAAGTGGTAGAGAACGAAGGCATCCAATACTGCCTTAGATTTCGCTCCCCTAGCAGATGCGCCAAAGGCTCCTCCGAATAGCGATGCCACGGCGACGCCTCCATCCAATAGTCCTGCACCACAGCCCTACCCTTCCCCTCAATAGAGAGCCGAAGGCTATGAGGCGAGCTCGGTGGCTCCACCCTCTGCAGTAGCCCCTCCCGTACAATACAATAGTGATAGCAAAGCTCCACCGACGGCATCTCCTCCAGCTCCAGTAGCAGTCTCCAAGAGGCACGCCCAGCATCAGGCAGAAGCTCCCTCTCCGCAGACACCCCATTAATCGTCCCCACCCAGAAGATCTGCGCTATCGGGTCGGCCAGATAATAGGGCAATACAAAGCTAATCTCCGGCATATCCTATATCTATTGAGCGAAAAAAGAGACTACTTACCCACCGTAGTAAGTCGTAGCTTAGAGAAGTCCACACCAAAAGAGATATCCATCCTACGCCCCTCAACCACCAGAGGGTCATTCGCCTGAACCAACTTCAGCTTATCCTTCACCATAGAGAGTGGCACATGCGTCACCTTGCCCCCGCGCATACTTACCATCACCCCAAAGACCCCATCAGCAATCAATTGCGAAGCGTGCCCTCCCAGCTTAGTGCACAGGTTGCGGTCGAAAGAAGAGGGCGCACCACCCCGCTGCACATAGCCAAGGATCGTCTCCCGACTATCAATATCCGCCTCCTCCCGTAGCTTCCGAGAGAGATAGCGCCCCGCCGACTCTCGCTCCGCCTCAGGCTGAGCCTTTTGCTCGTCAAAGACCAGCCCCTCAGCCACCACAATAATCGCATAGTTCTTACCCTCCTCATACCGCCTACGGATCGTCGCCTTCACAATCTCCATGTCACATCCCAGCTCCGGCAATAAGATCACATCCGCCCCACTCGCCATACCAGAGTGAAGCGCAATCCATCCCGCCTCGTGACCCATCACCTCCACCACAATCACCCGATTGTGGCTCTGAGCAGTGCTATGGATACGGTCGATTAGCTCCGTAGCAATGCCCACAGCAGTGTCAAAGCCAAACGTAATATCAGTACCGTAAATATCATTATCAATCGTCTTCGGTACCCCAATCACATTAAACCCCAAGTCCGAAACCACCGATGCCGTCTTTTGCGTACCATTACCACCAATGCAGACAATCGCATCTAGCCCCAACTCCTTCCAAGCCTTCTTCAGCTCCGCTACCGACTCATCTTGCTTCAGTAGAGCTTTGCGAAAAGCCTTATCTCGGCTCGAGCCAAGGATCGTCCCCCCCATGCTGAGCAGGCTAGAGAGATTCATCATATTCAGCTCAATAAAATTCTTCGTAGTGATACCGGTAAAACCGCCCATAAATCCCAGTACCTCCATACCGTGTGCATGAATAGCCGTCTTAGCCACCGCACGGATAGTAGCATTGATACCAGGGGCGTCGCCTCCAGAGGAGAGGATCCCAATTCTCTTTGGTGTCATGGTTGCAATTATTTCAATGGATATTTTACTCCCTTCCCCTTACAAAGATAGGTAAAATAAAACTATTTCCTTCAAGCCAACAAAATAGCCCATTCGCCACCCCCATAACCCACTGAAATTCAACTACGTAAGAAATCAATTGGCGAGTTACAAACTGAGCGACCACGGAGTTACAAACTGAGTAAACGATGAGTTACAAACTGAGTAAACGATGAGTTACAAACTAAGTAAACGATGAGTTACAAACTAAGCGATCACGGAGTTTGTAACTCCGTGATCGCCTAGATACAGCTCTATACATCAAGAGGTTAGGGAGGTCTCATCAGTCCTCTTTTTACTATTGTTTCGGTTCTAGTCGGGGACGCTTTGGTTGTTGTTTTTTGCGCTTCCTGCTGCGACTTTTGAAGGAGCGTTTTAGGGCACGCCAAGCGATTACCATACCGGTGACGCTCACAACTAGGCCTCCGGTAAGTAGGAAGTACATCACACAGATCCGAAGGGTAGGATGGTGGTAGGCCCAGAGGTACTTATAGGAGTGGAGCTTGTGGTAGACTATATCATTGAGCCGGGTGGCGCGATTCTGTACGGTCACGGTCGGTGCCTTCAAAGCGACATAGAGGGTAGTGCCTTCGGTTGTGGTCACTTCTACTACGGGCAGTGGTAGCGACTCTTTTTCTCGTGGTTGGGGGAGATAGTAGCCATCGTAGTGGTCCATCACTCGCGATTCCTTTACCTCTATCCCAAGGTCTAGACCTTGCAGATAGCTGAGTACCTCCTCTTCGCTCAGTACCATTGGGGCGATGCCACTACCATTAGGCACCAGATAGGTGGATGAGCGGTCGCCCTCCTCTACACGGTAGTATGGGTGCCCCATATAGTGTGCGAAGGTGATCTGCTTGGCGTCGGGGTATTGGGCAAGGAGGGTCTGGAATTGTAGTGTCTCATCTGTGCCAATCGTACCGATATCGGCGAGGGCTGAGAGCTCGATACGAGGGTCGGGGCCAGAGATCCACTTGGGCAATCGACGTACTGT
>USJF01000100.1 GCA_900554935.1 uncultured Porphyromonas sp. | reverse complement strand
GACCTTGTGAAGGGGATGACGATGGAGCAAGCTGTGCTGGAGCTTAATCACTGGGCTCACCAGCATATTACCTATGCTCCTAGTGATGGTCGTACCTCTTCGCCATTGGTTACTCTTCGGAATGCCCTCGGTCGATGTGGAGAGCAGAGTACTTTTTTTGTCTCTGTACTGCGTACGGTAGGTATTCCTGCTAGGCAGGTTTATACCCCGCGATGGGCACACACTGATGACAATCACGCGTGGGTTGAGGCTTGGGTAGATGGCAAATGGCACTATCTAGGAGCCAGCGAGCCAGCGCCTATTCTTGATCATGCTTGGTTTGATGCGCCAGTGCTCAGGGCTATGCTTTTGCATACTAGAGCCTTCGGACCCTATAGAGGGAAGGAGGAGTGGCTTGGCGCTGATCTTAGTATGACGGAGCTTAATGTCTCAGAAAATTATATTCCAGTAGCTCCAGCAGTGGTGACGGTACTGGATAAAGAGGGAAAGCCACAAGAAGGAGTTAAAGTAACCTTTAGGATTTATAACTATGCTGACCTATATCCAGCCGTGACTCGCTCCACTAATCGCTTGGGTGAAGCGTCTGTAGAGCTTGGATATGGAGATGTGGTTGTAGTGGCAAGTCGTAGTGCTGAGGAGATGGCGATCGGGAAGCTTTCCAATAAAGAGGGAGGTGGCGCACTAACGCTGACCTTGGGTGATTGGAGTGAAATCCCTTCGGAGTTGCATATGACGATCACGCCTCCCATTGAGCGTACACCGCGACTGGATGTGACGGAGGAGATGGAGCACATCAATAGTGCGCGAATGGAGGAGAATAATGCGCTTCGCCAGTCATACACTGATACTTTCCCTAATGATGAGGATGCAGCTTCATTGGCTACTGAGCTGGGACTATCTGGGTCTAAAGTTGAGCAGCTTGTGCGATTGTACAAGGAAAGTCGTGGTTATCACAAGGAGATAGCTGACTTCTTGAGAGCTTCGGCTCAACAGGGTAAGATACAAGAGGCTATCGCTGTATTGGCTTCTTTAACTGAAAAGGACCTTCATGATGTCAATATCGATGTACTAAGAGAGGTGCTCTCCCGAGAGTTAACTCCAGTTCAGTGGCAGGATCCTGACCTTTTCTCTCCAAGGGTGATGCTGGAGCACCTTTATCCTGTGCAGAAGCAGCTAGATAAGGCAATAAAGGAGATTAAGGAGGCACACTCTGACTGGGATACCTATTCTATAGCTGAAAAGGCAAAGGCGCTGGCAGTGGAACTCGAAGGTTTTAAGGTGGATGAAGCCTATAACCCGCAGAAGATCGTGATGAGCCCTGCTACTGTATGGCAGTATAAAGTCGGTGATTTGCGTAGCCTTCAGGTACTCCTAGTGAGATTGCTTCGTACAGCTGGCATCTCTGCTAAGTACGATACTGCGAATAGCGTGATTGTTTACAAGGATGAAAAGCAACGGGAAGAGATATTGCCATTCAAGGAGAAGTCGGAGCATGAGGAGGTAAGCGCTGATTGCCAACTTCTGCTATCCTATAAATCAGAAGGTTACCTTAAGACGCCTAAGTATGAAACTAATTTCACTGTAGGTTATGTCGATGGTGATGGACAACTCGCTACTTATGGTTTTGATTGGCAATTGCCATATAATAAGGTGTCTGGGGCCAAACTTCTGCATGAGAAAAATTATATCCTGACTGGTACTAGGCTAGCTAATGGATCGGTATTGATGGCATTACGCAAGCAGGAGTGTGGCAAGACTACACCTCTTCTCTTTGATCGTGATGAAACGGCAATTGGGGTGATAGGCAGCCTTAATGCTGAGTCGATTTATCATGATTTGGCTACTGATAGTGATAAGTCTCTGATTAGTTCCACTGGACGGGGGTATTACCTTCTGATCCTTGGGCGAGCACACCATGAGCCTACAGATCATATTCTTAGAGATATGCAGGCGATTAGAGGGGCCGATGGCAAGCTTTTGCTTCCTACTGTAGTCCTTATTAATGAGCCAACAGTAGAGCTTCAGGCTTTACTGCCAGGAGCTATCTGGGGTGAGGATAAATGGGATATTGAGTATGACTTTGTGAAGAGTAATGAACTCCCTGGAAGATTGGATAAACCAGTGGTGATCATTGCGGATACTTTCAATAGGGTGGTATTTGTCTCTCAAGGGTATACTATCGGTATCGGTGAAAGAGTAGCTCAAGTAGTTGAGGAACTAAGGTCGAAGTAAAGGAGGTATGGTGGCTGATGGTCATAGTAGTAAGCTAAAGCAGAAGCTCTCTCAGAATCTCTCCACCTGGCAGATCCAGGTGATGAATATGGTGATGCTTCCTCATGCTGAACTGGCTGAAAGGGTTAAGCAGGAGCTAATAGAGAATCCAGCTCTTGAGGAAGGGCATGAATCGGATCCAGAAGAGTCTGTTGATAGTCAGACAGAGGAGACGCGTTCGGAGGAGGAGATCTCTATGGATGATTATGCCGATGTGGATGATATCCCTGAGAGTACACTGCGTCGCTATTATGAGGGGCAGAAGGGGGCTGATGAGATCCCTTTTGCTGAGGAGCAAAGTCTTCAGGAGTCGCTTAATGAGCAATTGCCTCTTACAGAGCTAAGTGAGCGTGACCAGCAGATTGCTAGTTTTCTTGTCGGTAGTCTTGATGATGATGGCTATCTCCGACGATCTCTCCTTGGTATTTCTGATGACTTAGCAATATACCAAGGGGTAGAGGTGTCGGAAGCACACCTTATATATATATTGAGTGTGGTGCAGAGTTTGGAGCCTGCAGGGGTGGGCGCACGCTCACTTCAGGAGTGCCTATTGCTCCAATTGGAGCGTCGTAAGCCTACCGAGGAGGTGCAACTGGCCCGAAAACTTGTGAGAGATCACTTTGATGAACTGACTCACAAGCAGATTGAACGACTCTCGGAGAGTACGGGGGCTAATGAGGAGAGCCTTAGAGCTGCTATCCGTCTGATTACTAGTCTTAATCCTACGCCTGGTCTTGACTTCTCTAGTAAATTACAGGATACGTTGATGACGGTCATCCCTGACTTTGAAGTGACTGAGCGTGGAGGAGAACTTATGGTGACGCTTCATAGTGGTGATATCCCAGAGGTGAGGGTAAGTCATGAGTTCGAAGAACAACTCCAACAGTTTACACAAAAGGAACCAAAGAGTAAGGAGGAGCGTGACGCTAGTAGATTTGTAAAGCAAAAACTCGATGATGCGCGTGGATTTGTAGAGATGATCAAGCAACGCAATAATACGCTTATCACTACTATGATGGCGATAGTAAAGTTGCAGCGCGACTATTTCCTCACTGGTGATGTGACGCTACTTAAGCCGATGATCCTTCAGGACGTTGCTGATATCGTAGGCTACGACGTGAGTACTATTTCTAGAGTCACTAGCACGAAGTATGTCCAGACTGATTTTGGCATAATTCCACTGAAACAACTCTTCTCGGAAGGTATTACGAATGACGAAGGTGACGAGGTAACTACGCACTCTGTGAAGCTTTTATTGAAGCAAATGATTGAGGAGGAAGATAAGAATAATCCGCTCTCAGACGAGGCTCTTCGACGAAAATTGAAGGCTGAAGGATTGTCTGTAGCACGCCGTACCATTGCAAAGTATAGAGATGGTTTGGGCATACCTATTGCTAGATTGAGAAAAGTTTGGTAACTTTGGCGAATAAAAGTAGAAAATCAAAACAAAACTAAAAACAAAAAGAGGCAGTTATGAAGTTTCCAGAGAACTTGAAGTACAGTAAGGACCACGAGTGGTTCCTTATTGAGGGGGACAAAGCTACTGTAGGAATCACTGACTTTGCTCAGAGCGAGCTCGGTGAGATAGTATATGTAGATGTGGAGGATAGCGTAGGTGAGGATATCGCAGCAGGCGAGGCTTTTGGCTCTATCGAGGCTGTGAAGACTGTTTCTGACCTCCTTACTCCTGTAGCATTTACTGTGGATGAATTTAACGAAGAGCTAGAGGATGCTCCTGAGTTAGTTAATAGCGATCCTTATGGTAAGGGCTGGATTATCAAGGTAACTCTAGAGGATGCAAGTCAGCTAGGTGACTTGATGAGTGCTGAGGAGTACAAGGCTCTCATCCAGAAATAAAATAACTGTAGTATACATATATAATAGGACGATGTCTTTACAGCCAAAAGTAAGCATTATAATGGGTAGTACTAGTGACCTACCTATAATGCAAAAAGCAATAGATCTGCTGGAGCAGATGGAGGTGCCTTATGAGGTGCATGCCTTGTCGGCTCATAGAACTCCAGAGCAGGTAGAGGTATTTGCTAAGCAGGCTGAGGGTCGTGGAATAAAGGTGATCATTGCAGCAGCTGGTATGGCTGCACATCTTTGTGGTGTTATAGCAGCTTTCACTACGCTTCCTGTGATAGGTGTACCTATCAAGTCGACCCTTGAGGGAATGGATGCCCTGCTATCCATCGTACAGATGCCTCCTGGTGTGCCAGTGGCAACAGTAGGTATCAATGCTTCTCTTAATGCAGCCCTATTGGCTGTCCAGATGCTTTCATTAGCTGATGGTAATCTAGCAGGCAGGTATGCGGCATACAAAGAGAATCTAAAGGAGAAAATAGTAAAGGCCAATAAGGAGCTACAAGCTCTGGAAGGGCTTAAGTACAAGACGAATTGAAATATTCACAAGAACTTATCTTTTATTTATCACAACATTTTTTTAGATTGTATTATGAAGAAGTTATTTATCGCAGCAGCCGCTATCGCAGCAGCACTTGCTTTCACTTCATGCAAGTCTGAGTCTAATAACAATGACCAGCAACAAGCTGAAGAGACTATTGAGACTGTTCAGGAAGGTGTTGAGCAAACTACTGACGCTATCGACTCTCTTGCAAACGAGGGTGCTGAGGCAGCTAAGGAAGTAGTTGAGAACGCTACTGAGGAGACTCCTGCAAAGTAAATTAGAATTGTGGCTTTATAGAAGGTTTAACGACTTCTTGGCTGTAATCTAAATTGCTTTAGGATGCAATGAAGATGGGTCGATTGCCGTATG
>USJF01000099.1 GCA_900554935.1 uncultured Porphyromonas sp. | reverse complement strand
GGGTATCTCGGCTCGTCCGTGGCTCTATCAGACGCCTCAGGAGCTACTCACCAAGGCAAGCAATGGGGCGAGTGACTTTGGGAATAAGTATGGCCAGCCTTTGATCACTGGTTCGGTGCTCACCTTTGAGCACGAGGAGGGTAAGGAGCTTTGGGGCTATGACAAGGTAATCATGCTGGCTGGTGGCGTGGGCTATGCCCAGGAGCGTGATGCGCTGAAGGGAGAGGCCTCTCCGGGGGATAAGATTGTGGTGATGGGGGGTGACAACTACCGTATCGGTATGGGCGGTGGTGCGGTCTCTTCGGTGAATACGGGTCAGTATGAGGATGCGATTGAGCTGAATGCTATTCAGCGCTCCAACCCTGAGATGCAGAAGCGTGTGGCGAATGTGATCCGTGCGATGGCGGAGGGTGATAGCAATCCGATAGTCTCGATCCACGACCACGGAGCCGGGGGGCATCTCAACTGTCTGAGTGAGTTGGTGGAGACGGAGGGAGGCAGGATCTATCTTGATAAGCTACCTATTGGCGATCCCTCTCTTTCGGCTAAGGAGATCATCTCCAATGAGAGCCAGGAGCGTATGGGACTTTTGGTAAGGTCGGAGGATATTGAGGGGCTTCGTCGTATTGCGGAGCGTGAAAAGGCACCATTTTACGTGGTAGGTGAGGCGACGGGGGATCAGGAGCTTGCCTTTGTGGCGAAGGATGGGTCGATGCCTTTCGACCTGAAGCTGGAGCATCTCTTTGGTTCGGCTCCTAAGACGATTATGACCGATACTACTCGGGAGCAGTGCTTTAGTGAACCATGGGAGGAGGAGCTATCGGCCGATCGGTTTATGGAGAACCTCTACAATGTATTATCACTGGAGGCGGTGGGGAATAAGGATTGGCTCACCAATAAGGTGGACCGCTCGGTAACGGGTAAGGTGGCACGCCAACAGACTGCTGGACCACTGCAGCTACCGCTCTCTGACCTCGGTGCTGTGGCACTGGATTATGAGGGTAAGGCTGGTGTGGCTACGTCGATAGGGCATGCTCCTCAGGTGGCGCTGGTGAATGCTCCGGCGGGCTCTCGTGTAGCAATGGCGGAGGCGCTGACCAATCTGATCGGTGCTCCGCTGAAGGAGGGCTTGAGGTCGGTATCGCTCTCGGCCAACTGGATGTGGCCTTGCCGCAATGATGGTGAGAATGCTCGCCTTTATGCAGCAGTAGAGGCGGCGAGTGACTTTGCCAAGGCGATTGGAGTTAATATCCCTACTGGTAAGGATTCGCTCTCTATGACGCAGAAGTATCCTGGTGGACACAAGGTGCTTTCGCCAGGGACGCTGATTGTCTCTGCTGCTGGGGAGGTATCGGATGTACAGAAGATTGTGCCACAGGTGTGGAGTGGCAAGGGGACGATCTATCAAGTGGACCTCTCCTTTATGGCTGGTTGCCTTGGTGGCTCTGCCCTGTATCAGACGCTTGGTAAGGTGGGGGCTGAGGTGCCAGATATTGCCAATCCCGACTATTTCGTGAAGGGCTTTGAGGCAATCCAAGGGGCTATGGCACACGGACTAGTGCAGGCGGTGCACGATATCTCGGCGGGCGGTGTGATCACTGCTTTAGTGGAGATGATGCTAGGTAATGCTCGTGGCGGTCTGAGGGTGGAGGCACCTAATAGACCAATAGCAAAAGCACTCTTTGCGGAGAACCCTGGGGTGCTACTCTTTACTACTCAGGAGAAGGCGTTGGAGCGCTATCTGGATGGTGAGGGTGTATGCTACTTGCCAGTGGCAACGACTACGGAGACGCCTACGCTGGTAATTAAGAGTCAGGACTTGGACCTCGAACTGGGTATGCAGGATCTGCTCGACCGCTGGAGTGTGGCCACCGATGCGCTGGAGAAGTATCAATCTGCCCCTGAGACGGCTGTGCTAAGAGCTAAGAACCGTGGTCACCAACCGCTGAAGTATCGCTTTACGGAGGGACTCTCCTTTGCCCGTCCAAAGCGTGATGAGAAGCGGAGTGGGGTGGTGGCTGCTATTATCCGTGATAAAGGAACAAATGGCGAGCGTGAGATGGCGTATGCCCTTTATCTCGCTGGCTTTGATGTGAAGGATGTACATATGACCGACCTGATGAGTGGCCGTGAGACGCTGGAGGAGGTGCAATTGATGGTCTTCTGTGGAGGTTTTTCGCACTCGGATGTATTGGGCAGTGCCAAGGGTTGGGCGGCTGGCTTCAAGTACAATGCTAAGGCGCGCGACGCGCTCGACCGCTTCTATGCCCGTAAGGATACGCTTTCGCTCGGTATCTGCAATGGATGCCAGTTGATGGCGGAGCTGGGGCTGCTCTATCCTGAGCATGAGGAGAAGCACCGGATGGCGCACAATACTTCGGGGAAGTTTGAGAGTGCTTTTGTGTCGCTTACGATCCCGGAGAATAACTCGGTATTCCTCCACTCACTGGCGGGTACCACAATGGGTTGCTGGGTGGCACACGGTGAGGGCCGCTTCGACCTGCCTTACGACCTATCGAAGTACCATATCGCAGCGCAGTATGCTTATGAGGAGTATCCTGCCAATCCTAATGGTTCACCTCGTGGCATCGCTGCACTCTCGAGTGCCGATGGCCGACATTTGGCGATGATGCCTCACCCTGAGCGGAGCATCTTCCCATGGCAGTGTGGCTACTATCCCGAGGAGCGAAGGGATGAAGTGACCCCATGGTTCACCATGTTTACCAACGCATATCGTTGGCTCACCAAGTAGAGCATACAACATAAATAGATATAGGCCGTGTGGGATCTCTGCACGGCCTATATTTTTGGGGGAGAAGGGGATGGGAAAATGGCTATTTTTAGGTATTGTGTGCTGAGAGATATAAGGATAGATTTGTGAAGTACATTAAAATTGAAGCCCTTCACAATGAATTTATCTATAAAGGTTATGATATACACCTTCATACAGCGAGATACCTATCGCAAGGTTATTAGTTTGCTCCTCTTTATTGGTGGGATATTGAGTTTTACGGCCGAAGCTCAATCCCCAAAAGTAGGTACTATTCGTGGGCGGTTGGAGGTCAAAGGAAGTGAGGATCTTGAGGATATTGCTATTTCCCTAGATGGAACCAAGTATCGAACCCTCACCGATGATCAAGGTAACTTTGAGCTACTCGGCGTCCCTTACGGTATTTACCGCCTCAATATCTCCTCCCTCTTTATAGAGCCCGAGCAGCATAAGATTGTATTGAATAAGCCACTCCTCGAGCTCCGCTATCAAATCAAAGCCAGCCATACTGAGTTGGAGACAGTGGTGGTGACAGGTGCCTCAGCGAAGCGACGTACCGAGTTGAGCGGCTTCTCCGTTAATGTGCTGGAGCTAGATGCCACTAGTAAGCTAAGTCTCTCCACCTCCGAAGTCCTTGATAGGCTTCCTGGCACCCGCATCCGCAGTAGTGGTGGTCTCGGATCTCGCACCAATATCAATATCAATGGGATGTCGGGCGAATCTATCCGCACATTTATCAATGGGGTACCTCAGAGTAGCTATGGCGGTAGTTTCTCCCTCCGTAGCATCCCCTCCTCCATGATTGAGCGAGTAGAGGTCATGCGTGGGGGAGGATCAGCCTTGTTCGGCTCTTCAGCCATTGCTGGAACAATTAATATCATTACGAAGGAACCTTTACGTAACTCCGGTCAGTTGTCGCATACCATTACTTCTGTCGGAGGAAGTTCCTCGTTTGATAATAACACATCGTTGAATGCTTCTTTGGTGACTGACGATCATCGTGCGGGATTGTATATTTTCGGACAAAACCGTCATCGGTCCGGATATGACTATGACGGCGACGGATTTACAGAACTTCCTGAATTGAAGAATCAAACAGTCGGTTTCCGTTCTTATCTGAAGACAAGTACATATTCAAAGTTGACATTCGAATATCACCATATGCAGGAGTTTCGCCGGGGTGGGGATATGTTGGACCGTCCACCTCACGAAGCCCATATTGCGGAGCAGTTACAACATTCGATAGACGGCGGGAGTTTGAAATATGATTATTTCTCACCAAATGAAAAGAATCGTCTGAGTATCTTCGCGTCGGCTGCCAATACAGACCGTGACAGTTATTACGGTCCCGGGAATGACCCTCTCAAAGCATACGGAAAGACAACAGACCTTATTGCTATGGGGGGTGCCCAATACGTACATACGTTTGATAAATGTCTTTTCATGCCTTCCGATCTCACTGCGGGACTTGAATACAACCGTGACCGGCTGAAAGATAATATGTGGGGATACGATCGTCATACGGATCAGACAGTGAATATTTACAGCGCCTTCCTGCAAAATGAGTGGAAGAATGAACGCTGGAGTATTTTGGTCGGAGGACGTCTCGATAAACATAATATGGTAGATAATATCATTTTTAGCCCACGTGCCAATTTGCGCTTTAATCCTACGCAGAATATCAACTTGCGTTTGAGTTATTCTTCCGGTTTTCGTGCTCCTCAGGCTTTTGATGAGGATATGCATATTGAAAATGTAGGTGGAACTGTTGCCATGATTGAACGGGCGAAGAATCTGAAGGAAGAGAAGTCGCAGAGTTTTAGTGCATCCGCAGATATCTATCATCGTTTTGGCGCTTTTCAGACTAATTTTCTGATAGAAGGATTCTACACAAAACTGACAGATGTCTTTGTGCTGGGTGAACCTTATAATCGTGGAGACGGTGTTCTGGTGAAATTACGTAGTAATGGTCCGGGTGCCAAAGTAGTGGGGGTAACGCTGGAAGGGAAACTGGCTTATCTTTCCTTGTTGCAAGTACAGGCAGGATTGACATTGCAGCGTAGCCGATATGATGAACCGCATAAGTGGCATGATGATGTGCCTGCCAAGAGGACGATTTTCCGTACTCCCAATGTGTATGGCTATTTCACCGCTACCTATATTCCGATTAAACCTTTATCAATAGCCTTGTCAGGTACATATACTGGTAGTATGTTTGTGCAACGCATGGATATTACAGCCAAAAATGCTGCAATGGGTGATATGCCCGAACGAAAAGCGGAAGCTGTTAAAACTCCGAAGTTCTTAGATTTGGGCGTGAAACTTGCTTATGACTTTAAATTATATAAAACAGTTGATTTACAACTTAGCGGTGGTGTTCAGAATATTTTGGAAGCCTATCAGAAAGATTTTGATAAAGGAGCGAGCCGCGATTCCGGTTATATCTACGGAC
>USJF01000098.1 GCA_900554935.1 uncultured Porphyromonas sp. | reverse complement strand
TGTCTGCGAGGTAGATGGCAAAGGACTACTTACGGAGGTGGTGGAGCGAACTGCTATTGCTCGTGATGAGAAGGGCGAGATTGCTTTTCAGGATGAAGCTGGGCACCGTGTAGTGCTTAGGGAGGAGACTCCAGTATCAATGAATATGTGGGGCTTTACTCCTGAGTACTTCGACTATTCGCAGGAGGCTTTTGTCCACTTCTTGGAAGCCAATCTCCAGAGTGAGAAGGGGGAGTTTTATATCCCTACGGTGGTGAATGACCTTGTGAAGCGTGGGGTGGCGAGCTGTAAGGTGCTTGATACTTCGGCTACTTGGTTTGGGGTTACTTATGCTGCCGATCGGCCTGGTGTGGTAGCGAAGCTGGAGCAATTGACCGAGAAGGGGGTCTATCCTTCGCCTTTGCTTAAGAAGTGATGAAAGCTCTACCTGTGGGGGTGGATATCGTGACGATTTATGGGCCTACTGCTTGTGGTAAGACGGCGGTGGCATGTCGGCTGGCGGAGATGCTGGGCGGGGTGGTGCTGAGTGCTGATTCTCGTCAGGTCTATCGTGGTATGGATATCGGTACGGGGAAGGACCTCGGGGAGTATCGGCTGTCGGATGGTTATGAGGTGCCGTATCGGCTCATTGATATTGCAGAGGCTGGGGAGCGGTATGATCTGCACCGCTACCTGCAGGACTTTTACGATGCGTATTATGAGTTGCCTATGGAGCAGCCTAAGATATTGTGTGGTGGTACAGGGCTATATATATCGGCACTCCTTGGTGGCTATCAGCTATCGGATGTGCCACCCAATATGGAGCTTCGATCGGAGCTGGAGCAGCTCTCTCTCGAGGAGCTAAGGGCGCGACTACTCTCTCTCGGCGGAGTAGCTGGAGAGTGCGGGGAGGGCTCGAACCCACGAAGGTTGGTGCGTGCAATTGAGCTAAAGGAGTCGGACTCGGTTCTTACTACTTCAGGTAGTGATACTCACAAGGGGTTGCGGGGGCCTATCTTTTGCCTTGCTCCAAGTAGGGAGGTGCGGAGAGCGAGGATTTCATCTCGCCTCAGGGCTCGCCTGGAGGCGGGTCTTGTGGAGGAGGTGGAGGGGCTTTTGGCTCGTGTGCCGAAGGAGGTGCTTTTGGGTTACGGTCTAGAGTATCGCTATGTGACGGAGTATCTGCTGGGGGAGCGGACTTGGGAGGAAATGCAGCAGGGGCTGGAGGTGGCGATTCATCAATTTGCCAAGAGACAGATGACGTGGGCTAGGGGGATGGAGCGTCGAGGCTTTGACTTGACCTATATAGCTCCATTGGAGGATCCTATGGAGACGGCGGAGGTGATGATGGCATCTATTTTCGGGGGAGATAAAGAGTAACGGGGGGTGGAAAGCTTTTTTATGAACTGTATTGATAAGTAAGTAGTCTTACGAGACAATTGAAAAAAGTATGGAGGTACGCGTTAGTCGTATTATTAGCGAATACCATGAGTATACGCGCAAGGAGGCGGAGGAACTGATCCGCGGTGGACGTGTGAAGGTGAATGGCTCGCTGGTGGGGATCGGAGATAAGGCGGGAGTGGAGGATGAGGTGTTGCTCGATGATGTGGCGATACCGCTGAAGGGGCTCTTCCGAAAGTTTGCACGTGAGGCTGCGGAGCGGCAGACGGGTGAACGGTATGGAAGAGGAATGCAGGATGAGCAGGCCTTTATGGACCATCCGAAGAGTAAGGAGCTACGGAAGGGGCGAAAGGACTTCCGAAAAAAGCGCCGTGGAAAGAATTATGAGGGGGAGGAGTACTAGTGCTTAGAGTAGACTGGACACGCCATACATCGCTCAAGATATCGGGGGATATCTGCTACGGAGCAAGTGATATCAGTGTGGCGGATACCTTTCGGGAGGAAGCTCTTGAGGTGCGCCGACTGTTGGTCGTACGGCACTATGATGCGGTCTTTTGTAGTCCTTTGTCTCGGGCTAGAAAGCTCTGTGAGGCTTGTGGCTTTGGTGATCGCGCGGTGGTAGATAGCCGTGTGGCCGAGCGCAACTTCGGTGACTTCGAGGGGCTGAGATGGGAGGAGATCGATGAGCTCTCCAGGAAGTCGCCTGAATTGCTCGATGAATATGGCGACATACTGCCTCCTAATGGAGAGAGTGTGGGGGAGCTATTGGCAAGGGTGTCTGACTTTGTGACGGACTTGAGGTGTGGAGGGTACCACCGTGTGCTGGTCTTTTGCCATGGTGGTGTGATTAATTCGGCGCGCTCTTTGGAGGGGTTACTTCGTAGAGAGCAGCTATTTATTGACGTTCCGCTGTATGGTTCGGTTACTTCACTGGAGTATGCTGATCTTGATGAGCGGGAGGTAATCTATTGGTAAAGGGAATATGTGGAGTGAAGTGATATTAGTGATAGTGGGGATGGCTCTGATAGTAGCTGGAGCAAACTTTCTAACGGATGGGGCCTCGGCCATAGCTCAGCGGCTACGTATTCCCCAATTGATTATTGGGCTTACGATTGTGGCTTTTGGTACCTCGGCACCTGAATTGGTGGTGAGCGTGATAGGAAGTCTGGAGGGAAGCGGAGGTATCGCAGTAGGGAATGTGATCGGAAGTAATATATTTAATGTACTCTGTGTGCTGGGAGCGGTGGCCTTGGTTCGTCCCGTACCGGTGTCGTTGAATACACTTCGTTTTGACCTTCCTATCGCTTTAGTGGCCTCTATACTCTTGATATTGGTGCTCTCGGATATGGCTTTGGATGGGATGCCTTCGCTGGTAAGTCGTTCGGAGGCTTTGACCTTGGTACTCTTTGGGGTACTATTTCTCCTTTATACGATTGTGGTGGGAAAGCAAGGTGATAATGGTGCTGAGGCTGAAGCTAGTGGACGCCCTCTGCACTGGCTCTTGGCTTTGATCTATCTAGTAGGTGGCTTAGCGGGGCTGGTCTATGGTGGAAAGCTCTTTGTGGACCATGCAACCAAAATTGCCACTTCTCTCGGGGTGAGTGATACGCTGATTGGACTAACCCTTGTGGCGTGGGGAACGTCGCTACCAGAGCTAGCAACCTCTCTAGTAGCCGCAGCAAAAGGCAATACGGGGATAGCTGTGGGCAATGTGGTGGGGAGTAATATCTTTAATATCTTCTTTGTACTAGGAATTGCGGGGACGGTGCACCCACTGAGAGACCTTCAGTTTACTTCTCTGGATATCTGGATGCAATTACTGGCAATGGTGCTAGCACTTTGTACGGCGCTTTTTTGGGGAAAGCGAGAGATCAAGCGTGCTGAAGGCGGGCTGATGTTGCTAGTTTTCCTCCTTTATAATGTTTGGATTATTGGTCATGCGGTGGGATAAGAGATACTTGGGCTGGGGGCTCTGCGTGGCATTGCTCCTATTTTTCTCTGCTTGTAGCTCTACTGCACGGGTAGAGCGGCCTATCATTTCGGTGAGTCTGCTTCCCGAAAAGTACTTTGTGGAGCGTATGGTGGGAGATCTAGCAGAGGTGCATGTGGTGGTCCCACGAGGAAGTAATCCTGAGACTTACGATCCTTCGCCCCGAGATATTGCCATGCTACAGAGCTCGGTCGCCTACTTCGCTATTGGTTCACTCCCTTTTGAAGCTCAATGGGTAGCTATTTTGCCGAAGGAGGTAGCATACATTGACCTCGGAAAGCAGTTGCCCAAGGCATTGCAGGTAGGGAGTCTGGAGGGGCATCTCCACGCTTTGGGCGACCCGCACTACTGGACTTCGCTCTCTGGCGGTGAAGCGATGGCCAAGGCGATATTAGTTGCATTAGAAGAGCTTTTCCCTGAACATCGGGAGGAGATTGAAGCCAATTACAAGGCCAAGGTGGCGCCAGAGCTAGAGGAAATTAAGCAGTTGGGCACTGAGGTTCTTAAGGGACGAGAGGGGCTCGCTTTCGTGATCTATCACCCCTCTCTGACCCTCTTTGCGCGGGAGTGGGGGCTGACTCAATTACCTATCGAGGAGGATGGGGTGGAGCCTACATCTAAGTATTTGGTGGCGCTAATTGAGCGGGCTAGAAGCCTTGATACAAAGGTGGTGCTGGTACAGGCTGAGTTTGATATCAAAAATGCCGAAGCAGTGGCTAGTGAGCTAGGCTTGAGGGTGGTTGCGATCGACCCCCTGGCTGAGGATTGGGGCGCTGAGATGAAGCAACTGATTGAGATATTTAGGTAATGGCAGAAAGACCAATCATCATAGCCGAAAATGTGGAGCTAGGATATGGGGAGGAGCCTAGCTTGCTCTCCGGTGTCAATTTCAAGCTTTTCCCCAATGAGTTTGTAGGGATTACTGGTCCGAATGGGGCTGGAAAAACCACTTTCATCCGTGCTTTACTCGGTCTAATATCCCCTCGGAGTGGCTCTATCCGATATTTCTCCAAAGAGGGCAGAGCGGTAAAGGAGATTTCTATAGGCTATATGCCGCAACAAAATCAGTTGGACCGAGAGTTTCCGATCAGTGTCGAGGAGGTGGTGTTGAGCGGTCTATTTGGAAGGAAAACACTCAGAGCAACGAGTGAGATGCGGGCACTTGCCAAGGAGGCTTTAGAGGCAGTGGGAATGACCAAGTTCGCCAATCGTGCCATCGGGCACCTCTCAGGCGGACAGCTACAGAGGGTGCTCTTGGCTCGTGCCTTTGTGAGTAAGCCTATGCTCTTGGTGCTGGATGAACCTTCCACCTATGTGGATCGAGAGTTTGAGGCCTCTATGCTCTCTCTCTTACCTAGCTTGCAGAAGGAGTCGGCTATTGTGATGGTGTCGCACAATGAAGTCCATCTCCGTGCCTTGGCCTCTCGTGTCTATCATATCGACCATACCTTTATCCTCAATTCCGAAAGTTAGATAGATAGGAGAAGGAGCTTATACCTCATTTTTTTTCTGCAAGTAGCTTACTTGATGTTTCATGCTATCAATGGACTTAATATGGTGGATATTTATTGTCCGAAGTCGTTTTTGTAATCCATTATAATTCAATCGGTTATTAAGCCAAAAATTGGGTTTGTAACCAATCAATTACCGAGTTTCGAACTCAGCGATTGCTGAGTTTGTAACTAAGCCATCGTTGAGTTTCGAACTCGATGACGGCTTAGTTACAAACTCAATAATAGCTTGTGTCCTAAACTGAATTACAGTGAGTTATAAAGGCGTACCTAATGCCTTACACCTTGAGAATGTTGCACGGTGGCGAAGGATCCCCCTCCTCTTGCAGAATAGAGGTTTATTGTAAATATAGAAAC
>USJF01000097.1 GCA_900554935.1 uncultured Porphyromonas sp. | reverse complement strand
CCCACCACTCTCGTCCAAAACCAAACCCAATAGTATAGACAATATAAGGAATGGCCAAGGCAAAAATAGTCAGCACCAGCACTATTGGTCTCTTACCTGCCATACGAAGGGCAACATAAAAGCAGGTATAATAGTATAATAGTGCAAAGATAAACCACGAATTGGGCAATGGAGTATCCCCTTTAAGTACTAAATTCTTGATGATATTTTGCTTCTGCACCCCATAATCCACATAGAATAACAATAGATAAAAGAGGGTAGCGATCAACATTGGCTTCAAGACCTTCCAAAATCTCTTGACAAAAAAGGTGTCAAGAAACAGATTGGGGCTTCTAAGGTAGGAGACCGAAAGACCATATCCTGAGATAAATAAAAACAAGGCTACAGAGGTTGTAGCCACTTTATTTAGCAGGTCAAAGAGATAAAAGTTGGTCACATAGTGCAAGTGAGAGCCCACAATTATGAGGGCAAGTATCCCTTTCAATCCCTTGGATACCTCCTTTGAGAAACTGCTTTGTGCCAGTTGTTTGGTTGTCATTCAGATGGTGCTACGTTATATACCCTTTGGTGAAGCAATGCGATATCCTCGGCATTAGGTTCCTCACCATTGGTCATCAAGTGCATTGGGAACCAATCGTCAGTAGCTCTGTATGGGGGTTGCTCGTAAGGTATTTGATCCCAAAGCTGGAAATTGAAACGCTTGTAAAACTCTATCCGACGTGTAGCAATTTCATTCTCAGGTAGCTCCACCTCAAAAATCACCTTGCGTGGACCAATGAGCTCAATCATCTGAGTGAGAGCTTTGGTACCGAGGCCACCGCCACGAAGGGTGGCATCCATTGCGAGGTACTCGATGTAGACCGTCGCCTCGAAGTCCCAGTAAACAAACATCCCTACCACCTCACCTTCGTGGCGTATCGCATACATATTGTAGCACTCATTGTTCGCCAATTGCCACTCAATATTCTCCAGCTCCCGACGCTCTTCTTGGGGAAAGGCCGAAAGGTAAATATCTATCACCCTCTGCAGTTTGCTATCATTGGGGGTTACTTTCTCAAAGGTCATCATACCACTTATAATTGGTTCATTCAATCTGGTAATACTAATCCCTTTTTCGCATAATATCGGCAAAATGGTGCCAAGCCACATTGACCACACTTTGGGGCACGAGCCAAGCAAGTGTAGCGACCGTGGAGTATCAGCCAATGATGCGAAATAGCGCGCTGAGCTTCAGGGATATGCCGTACAAGTACCGTCTCTACTTTCAGAGGGGTATTGGCCGTCTGAGGGGCCAGCCCAATGCGCCTTGCCACACGATAGACGTGCGTATCCACTGCGATACGAGGCTGATCAAAGAGCACACTCAGCACTACATTGGCAGTTTTTCGGCCTACGCCAGGGAGCTTTACCAGTTCTTTTGGGTCGTCGGGAATCACTCCGCCAAACTCCTCCGTGAGCATACGTGCCAACCCTGAGAGGTGCTTCGCCTTGCTATTGGGATAGGAACAAGAGCGGATATAAGGGAAAATATCCTCTTCCGTGGCTCGTGCCATCGCTTCTGGTGTAGGGTACGCTTCAAAGAGTGCAGGCGTTACTTGATTCACCCGCTTATCAGTACACTGAGCCGAGAGCACTACCGCCACCAACAATTCAAAAGGGGTGCGATAATGGAGCTCTGTCTCCGCCACAGGCATATTCTTTTCAAACCACTGAAGTACGCCCTGATACCGCTCTGCGAGTTTCATCTTGCACTCTCAAATTGCTCCAAGAAGCGGAGGTCATTCTCCGAGAATAGTCGTAGGTCGCTCACACTGTACTTCAGATTGGCGATACGCTCTAGTCCCATACCAAGTGCGTAGCCAGAGTACTTTGTACTATCAATGCCACACGACTCAAGTACGGCGCTATCCACCATACCACAGCCTAGGATCTCTACCCAGCCTGAGCCCTTACAGAGGTTACATCCCTTCCCTCCGCAGATATTGCACGAGATATCCATCTCAGCACTAGGCTCGGTGAAGGGGAAGTAGCTAGGACGCAAGCGGATCTTGGTCTCTTCGCCAAACATCTCTCTCGCGAAGTGCATCAAGACTTGACGGAGGTCGGCAAAGCTTACATTTTCAGCCACATAAAGTGCCTCAATCTGATGGAAGAAACAGTGGGCACGAGCAGAGATAGCCTCATTTCGATAGACTCTTCCTGGGCAGATAATACGGATTGGTGGCTCAGTCTGCTCCATCACACGGGTCTGCACCGATGAGGTGTGGGTACGGAGCAATATCTGAGGGCTGTGAGAGATAAAGAAGGTATCCTGCATATCCCTTGCTGGGTGGTCGGCGGGAAAGTTGAGGCTCTCAAATACGTGCCAATCATCCTCTATCTCGGGTCCCTCAGCTACGTTGAAGCCTAAGCGACTAAAGATATCAATAATCTGCTCTTTCACTAAGCTCAAGGGGTGGCGAGTACCGAGTGGCAATGGGTAGGCAGTACGAGAGAGGTCTATATTTTGTAGCTCCTCGCTATGCTTGGAGGCATCCATCTCTGCCTTAAAGGCTTCGATACGGCTTGCCACTTTATCCTTCAGCTCATTGAGTGCCTTGCCGATCTCTCGCTTTTCCTCCGCTGGCACGCTCTTAAAGTCGGCCATCAGCTGATTGATCAGTCCTTTTTTGCTCAGATACTTGAGGCGAAGTGCCTCTAGCTCCTCATCCGTCTTAGGAGCTACCAACTGCGTTACCTCCTCCAGGAGGTTCTGAATTTTATCCTTCATATCTTTATTGATTTACTGTATTTCTATTTCTATTCACCAATGGCAAAAGTGCCATAGAGGTCAGCCCTACAAATCCGGTCCAAAGGATTGCTTGGCAAGTATGCACAATCAGCGCAAAGCTCTGCGCATCAGCACTCACTACACCATACGCCATCAGTGTGTATATCACCATAAAGTGCCAGCCACCCATACCGCCCTGTGTAGGCACTAGTACTCCTACACTCGCCATCACGAAGCTCAGCAAGGCGGCAGACAAACTGAGATCTTGGGTAAAGCTAAAGGCCCAAAAGCAGATATAAAACTGTAAGAAGTAGCAGACCCAGATCCCGACTGTATAGAGATAAAAGAGCCACTTCTGCGACATTGTCTTGATGGTCTGCAGCCCCTCTACCACGCTTTTGACTAAGTCGCGGGCACGTTGGCTCCGACCTACCCACAGCAGAAGTGCCACAAGTAAACCAATCAAAAGCACTACAATGATATAAAACCAAGGTGAGGTAATCACATTGCTCCACCACGCAGTGATCCGAGGATTAGCAGTGAAGAACTGACCAAAGAAGGGGGCATTCAAGAGGAGCCCAACTAGTAGCAAGCCCCCCAAGGCAATGACGTCGAAGATACGGTCGATAAATAAAGTACCTAGAAGGCGACCGAAGCCGATGCCAGAGTAGTGCGACATAGTGGCTACTCGCCAGACTTCTCCCAAGCGGGGAAGTGCTAGGCTAACACCATAATTGCCGTGCGTGGTAAGAATGGAATTGATGCATCGCACCTCAGGATCGAGTGTGCGATTGAGTAACTGCCAGCGGAAGCCTCTGATGGTATTCCCGAGAGTGCCGAAGAGGCAACCTAAAAAGATAATACCAAAGCGGGCATCACTCCTCAGTGTCGAGAGCAATGCTTGCATATCCATATGGCGGTAGAGCAACCATAGGATAAGTAGCCCAAAGGCAAGTGGCAATACCACCTTGAGTATTCTCTTAAGTCTCCTATTCATCTTCAGTACCTTATCTCCTCGTCTGTTTTTGGTATCTTTGCACAATTAGGTAGATAAGACTTGGCAAAGTTACCATTTCTACCTCAATAAATAGAATATTCAGAGATGCAAAAGGTACACGCAAAGAAATCATTAGGCCAGCACTTCCTTCACAATCTAGAGATTGCTGAGAGAATTGCCGAAACCCTAGTGCAGTACAATCTGCCCATATTAGAGGTGGGACCAGGGATGGGAGTGCTCACTCAGTATCTCACCACCAAGTACCCCGACACTAAGGTGGTAGAGATTGATACCGAGTCGATCGCCTATCTACGTGTAGCCTTTCCCTCACTTATTCCCCATATCATCGAGGCCGACTTTCTCACCCTACCTCTCGACAAGGTCTTTGATGGCGCTCCCTTTCTGCTCATCGGCAATTACCCCTACAATATCAGTAGCCAGATATTCTTCCACATGCTAGAGTACAAAGAGCTAATACCAGCAGCAGCCGGGATGCTACAGAAAGAGGTGGCCGCTCGACTAGCTAGCGGACCGGGGAGCAAGGAGTACGGCATCCTGAGTGTCTTACTACAAGCGTGGTACGATGTGGAGTACCTATTCAGTGTCGGTCCAGGCAACTTCAATCCACCCCCCAAGGTGCAGAGCGGGGTGATACGATTGACCCGCAACCAAAGGACCAAACTAGGGTGCGATGAACAACTATTCAAGCAGGTGGTGAAAACAGTATTTAATCAAAGACGCAAGATGCTCCGCAATTCACTGAAACCGCTACTCAATGAGCAGCAACTGCCTGAATCGCATCCACTACTCCAAAAGCGACCCGAACAATTAGCGGTAGATGACTTCATCACCCTCACCAACGATATAGCTGAATTACGCCTATGATAGAGATGGATAAGAAGGAGGAGCAACAAATCCTCGACCTCATAGCCAATAGAGACGAAAAGCAACTCAAGGACTTAGTCACTCAGATGTACCCTGCAGATATTGCAGAGCTACTCGAGGAGCTACCTGCGGAGGATACCTTATTCCTTTACCGCCAGCTCCCAGGATCTCTTGCTGCCGATGCGCTGATGGAGATGGATGAGGATGAGCGAAAAGAGGTGCTTGACCTTCTCTCTGACGAGGAGATTGCCGATACCTTCCTCACCCACATGGACACCGACGATGCGGCCGACCTACTCCAAGAGCTAGACGAAGATAAGCAGGAATCGATCCTCTCACACGTCGATAATATAGAGCAAGCGGGAGAGATTATCGATCTGCTTCGCTACGAGCACGATACCGCCGGTGGTATCATGCGTAAGGAGATGATGGTAGTCAATGAAAATTGGTCCATGCCTCAGTGTATGGAGGCACTTCGCAAGCAAGCCTCCGAGATGGAAGAGGTCTACTATATCTATGTAGTGGATGATGAGGAGCGGCTCCAAGGCATCCTCCCGATCAAGAAAGTACTCACCAGCCCCAATGTCTCCAAGATCAAGCACATCATCGTACA
>USJF01000096.1 GCA_900554935.1 uncultured Porphyromonas sp. | reverse complement strand
CGAAACAAGAGAAAGAGCTTGCGACCAAGCGACCACCACGGGAGAAGAAGGCGAAGCTCTCCTATAAGGAGCAACGAGAGTTGGAGCAACTGACAGAGCAATTGCCCCTGCTCGAAGATAGGCTACAGGAGATTGAGACCACTATGAATAGCGGGTCCGCCACACCCCAAGAACTGGTAGAGCTAGCTGAGCAATATAGTGCCACAAAAGAGGCACTCGATACTGCCGAACTGCGTTGGCTCGAACTCTCGGAGATTGGAGAGCAACAATAATTGGCCAATATCTATACCGATCGCTGGGGCAATACAGCTTAATCACTGACCCCTGATCGACATCGTTGTAAACCAATTGGTTAGGAAGAGATAATAGTTTAGTCTGTAATTAAGCCATTGCCGAGTTACAAACTAAGCAAAGGCGGAGTTACAAACTTAGTATTTACGGAGTTACAAACTCAGCAATGGCGGAGTTACAAACTCAGCAATGGCGGAGTTACAAACTCGCTGATTGGTTCGTTATGGTATTGAGTATCAGTGCTGTATAGGGGGAAGTGTCGCACGGTGAAAATAGGCTTCGTATAGTTGATGTAGGGTAGTAATAAAGCAGTCCGATCAGCTTTTGCTGAGCGGACTGCACTCATATATATAATATATAAGGATTAATTAATTGCTACCCTTAGTCATCGGTTTGGCTTCCATATTATTTTCGAGTAGTGCCGAGACATTGCGACCATTGATCTCTTGGAATACCGATAGTTCAAAGACATTGATCACCGATAGTAGGTGGTCGAAGATATCACTTTGGATGCCCTCGTACTCACCCCAATTGGTGGTATTGGTAAAGAAGTAGAGCTCCAAAGGAAGCCCTTGTGCCGTTGGCTGTAATTGACGCACCATACAGGTGAAGGTCTTATGTACCTTAGTATGATTTTTCAGATAAAGCTCAATGTATCTACGGTAAAGCCCTACATTGGTGAGGGAGCGACGGTCATACGAGTTTTCAAGTCCCTTTGCTTTGTTATCTGCAGTGATCTCGGGTAGCACGGTATCGATATAGTCATTAAGCGCTGGAGAAGTACGTAGTTTCTCCACGAGACGGTCGCTTGCGTACTTGATGCTCTGCATATCTACATAGATGGAGCGCTTCACACGCCTGCCCCCCGACTCTTGCATTGGTCGCCAGTTTTGTACCGCCTCAGTGAGCATACTATAGGGCGGAATGGTGGAGACGGTCATATCGAAGTTCCTCACTTTTATTGTGGCTAGTGAGATATCTATCACGTCGCCATCCACGCCAAACTTAGGTACGGTGATCCAATCTCCCACACGAATCATATCGTTGCTAGAGAGCTGAATACTTGCCACAAAGCCGAGAATAGTATCCTTGAATACCAACATCAGTACGGCTGATAGAGCGGTAAGTCCAGCACCAATAGCAGTCATATCTATCTTGAAGAGTACCGAGATAATCATCAGGACCGCAATGAAGTAGACGATACCCTTGAAGACCTGGAAGAGGTTGATGAATGGGCTATTGCCATACTTGGTGGACTGGATCATATTGCGACGCCCAGCATCGAGCACTCTAGCTACAAGCTGAGCTACCATCCAGGTGACAGCTACGCTACAGAGTGCCTTGAGGATATTGTACCATACAGTAGGCTCCTGCCATACCACTACGAGCAAACTGGAGAGGATAGAGATAGCCACGATCGATATCAGCTTCTCTATAATCTTGGTATTGATAGTACGCTCACCCTTGAGGAATGAGATGCGATCCATCAGCCTAGGTATGGTGCGGACAAATAGCAATCGGAGCAGGATCCAGACGATGAATACAAAGCCAAGAACGATGCCAAGGCTTAGGAGGTCGTGCATGATGGTACCATCCTTGAGACCGGGATTGATCCAATCGACAATCTTATCAAGGAGTACCCGCACATCTTTCATCGGGTATATCTTTTCGACGATTGCCTCGTCGATTGATTCGGGGTGGGCTAGTATGTTTTCAGTTGTTTCGGTCATAACTTCTTGTATTTTATATCAAATTCTCTACTACTATTGGTGGTGATATCATTGTCCAAAATGGTATCTTCTACAAGCATCTGGATAGGTCGGTCGAAGCTATCGAGGAGATAGGAGACGTGCGACTGCCTATGATAATTGGGTCCCGTCACCGACATGGTACGCAGGAAGTGGCGGCTCCTGGTGCCCATCACGTAGGTACAGAGCATCTCTTCGCCAAAGCCTTCGGCAAAGAGGTTGATATCTGGAAATAGGTAGTTCTCCTTATCTCGGTAGTAGGTCATCTTTTTGCGGGTCTCACCACCATAGGAGATGCCCTCTAGATTACCTTCGCTCCAATACATCTTGGTAGTGGCTTCGCCTGTGGTGAGCTGTGATAGCTCGGCACCATTGATGGAGGCATCCCAGCGCTCTTCTTTGCCATTCTGGAAACGGCGTACGATAGCGGTGACCACATCGTAGCTATTGAGGTAGATGGAGGCGATCTCCTCTGGGTACTCACTATCATTAAGGTAGTGACAAACTTCTATGCTCTCCTCCTGAAAGTCGAAGGTAAGGTGGCTCTCCGAAAAGATTTGCCCATACTTATCTAGCGACTGCTTGGTGGCTATTTGGCAGCGCTCCTCATCGTCCCAGTCAAAGAGCCAGCGCTCCGACTTCTCTCCATCGGTAGTCACAAGTACCTGATCAATGAGTGGGGAGTAATTGCCTCTCAAGGCTTGGTATTTACGTAGATATTGCCGGACTAAGTATGTCCCTAGGGCGATTCCTGCTCCAATACCTAGTAGTTTTGCTACATTTATCTTGCCCATAATCTTTATTTACTTACATGTAAGTCGTTCTCAATTAATGTATAGCAAATATACCAAATTAATAGTAATTCCTTTTTGCAACGCGAACGAAAGAACTATCCTAATTCGAGGGGAGAGAATTTTAGGGGTCAATGATTTGCTGTTTTCAAATTTTGTGGTATCTTTGCCACACGAAACTAGCAGAGGGTAGTTTTAGAGTGAAATTCTTCCATAGCTCAGTTGGTTAGAGCATCTGACTGTTAATCAGAGGGTCCTTGGTTCAAGTCCAAGTGGAAGAGCAAGAGAGGTGACTAAGTGTAGCGACACTTTGTCACCTCTTTCTTTTTACCCAGAGGTGACCTATGCCTAATTTGTCACCTATTGGCAGTCGAATGGCATTGGCACGCTTATTTCATTATGCCTAATACTGATTGCAGACAATTGAATGTATAACATATAAACTTAAGTAGAAGATATGACTATCAAACCATTAGCAGACAGGGTACTTGTGGTACCTGCTGAGGCAGAAGAGAAGACAGCAAGCGGGATCATCATCCCCGATACAGCAAAGGAGAAACCTCTACAGGGCGTAGTGGAAGCAACTGGCGAGGGAACGAAGGATGAGAAGATGCTCCTTAAGAAGGGCGACCGAGTACTCTATGGTAAGTATGCCGGTACTGAGCTGGAGCTGGAGGGTACTAAGTACATTATGATGCGTCAGAGCGATGTACTTGCAGTGATTGAGAAGTAATTTCAAAAGACTTAAAACAACAATAGATATATGGCTAAGCAAATTAAGTTTGAGACCGAAGCTAGAGAACTGCTCAAAAGCGGTGTGGACCAACTAGCTAATGCAGTAAAGGTAACCCTTGGACCAAAGGGTCGTAACGTGATTATCGATAAGAAATTCGGAGCACCTCACATTACTAAGGATGGAGTTTCTGTAGCGCGTGAGATAGAGTTGGAGGACCCATTTGAGAATATGGGCGCTCAGCTGGTAAAGGAAGTTGCTAGCAAGACTAATGACGACGCTGGTGACGGTACTACCACAGCTACCGTATTGGCACAGAGCATCGTGAATGTAGGTATCAAGAACCTTGCCGCTGGTGCCAGCCCAATGGAGCTGAAGCGTGGTATTGACAAAGCTGTTGCTGCCGTAGTTGCTTCCCTTCGTGAGCAAAGCAAAGAGGTAGGTGACGACTTAGCAAAGATCGAGCACGTAGCTAAGATCTCCGCCAATGGTGATGAGACGATCGGTAAGTTGATTGCCGAGGCGATGAAGAAGGTAAAGAAAGAGGGCGTCATCACTGTAGAGGAAGCAAAGGGTATGGAGACTACCGTAGAGGTAGTTGAGGGTATGCAGTTTGATAAGGGCTACATCTCACCTTACTTCGCTACCAATACCGAGAAGATGCTTGTGGAGTTTGAGAATCCCTACATCCTTATTTACGATAAGAAGATCAGTACCCTTAAGGAGATTCTACACATCCTAGAAGAGGTAGTACAGACCGGTCGTGGCCTACTGCTTATCGCAGAGGATATTGAGAGCGAGGCTCTAGCTACATTGGTTGTTAACCGTCTGCGTGGCTCGCTCAAGGTAGCTGCTGTCAAGGCTCCTGGCTTTGGCGACCGCCGTAAGGCAATGCTTGAGGATATTGCCATCCTTACTGGTGGTACCGTTATCTCTGAAGAGACTGGTCTCAGCCTAGAGACAGCCACCATGGAGATGCTTGGTTCTGCCGAAAAGGTAACCATTGATAAGGATCACACTACCATCGTAAATGGTGGCGGTGCTAAGGAGAATATCGAGGCTCGTGTACAGGTAATCAAAAACCAGATCGAGGCTGCCACTTCAGACTACGATAAGGAGAAGCTCCAAGAGCGTCTTGCAAAGCTAGCAGGTGGCGTAGCTGTACTCTATGTAGGTGCGCCTAGCGAGGTAGAGATGAAGGAGAAGAAAGATCGCGTAGAGGATGCACTAAGTGCTACGCGTGCAGCTATCGAAGAGGGCACCGTACCTGGTGGTGGTGTAGCTTATATCCGTGCTACTAAGGCTCTTGAGGGGCTAAAGGGCGAGACCGATGATGAGCAGACTGGTATTGAGATCATCCGCCGTGCTATCGAAGAGCCACTTCGTCAGATCCTAGCCAATGCTGGCAAGGAGGGCGCTGTAGTGGTACAGAAGCTCAAGGAAGGCGAGGGCGACTTTGGTTACAATGCCCGCACCGATAAGTATGAGCACCTCACCAAGACAGGTGTCATCGACCCAACTAAGGTAGCTCGTGTAGCACTTGAGAATGCAGCCAGCATCGCAGGAATGTTCCTAACTACAGAGTGCGTTATCACTGACCTCCCTGAGAAGAACGCTCCAGCAATGCCAACACCAGATATGGGTGGCATGATGTAAGCCAACCCCTTATATCGAAGAAAGAGAGCTAGGCAGACATTCAATGTCTGCCTAGCTCTCTTTTTTTATA
>USJF01000095.1 GCA_900554935.1 uncultured Porphyromonas sp. | reverse complement strand
CCTGAAATCACGGCTTGGCCTGGGCTATTGTAATTGGCAAGTATTACAATCTCGCCCTGAACTGACTCACAAAGTCGCTCTACCTCTTCATCCTCTAGCCCGATGATGGCGGCCATAGTGGAAGGGGCCTTTTCACATGCTTTCTGCATCGCCATAGCACGTTTGCTCACAAGGCGTAGAGCATCTTCAAAGGAGAGAGCGCCGGAAGCAGCAAGTGCTGTAAACTCTCCCAGAGAGTGCCCCGCCATCATATCTGCGCTGCACCCCTCGTCGCTCACTTTGGCAGAGATGTAGGAGTGGATAAATACCGCTGGCTGAGTCACTTTGGTCTGTTTGAGCTCCTCCTCGGTGCCCCCAAATATAGTGTCGGTGATTTTGAAGTCAAGAATCTCATTGGCCTGCTCAAATAGTTGCTTTGCTTCTGCATTGCTATCGTAGAGGTCGCACCCCATACCTACAAATTGAGCGCCTTGTCCTGGGAATACTGATGCACGTAATGCCATAACTATCTTTCTATTTAATTGATTGCTTTAGTATTAATCTTCCTTCGATATTCTGCTACAAAGGTACGCAAATATTTGATATTAGAGCTCCTTTTGATATCCTTGGATATCAAAATGTATGAGTGTGCCATTCGTTGAAGGGCATTTCTATTTCCGTGAGAGGGCTTGTGCGAGGACTTTATTGAGGGACTTCTTGGCCTCGTATTCTTTGAGGTAAAAAGGCTCCCAGTAGGCAACATCGAGGTGCTCACCAGCATCGAGCAACTTGAAGGCATGGCTCGCCATATGCTTAGCGTGTGGCGCAATATTGGGGATATAGCGACTAGCAGGTAGTAAGCTTTGGAGAAGCTCAACTGCTTTCTCCGCTCCAGAGCCAAAGAAAACTAATGGATGCTCTCCTATCAACTCTGAGATGGAGGCTTGTGTCGTCGCCTCGGTCAATACCAAAGCTGCGATATCCGATACTGGATCGCCCTTGGCATCGTAAAGCGCGGAGTAGACTTCCATACGCCGAGCGTCAATCATTGGCATTAAGAGTGTTTGATCAGATACCTGCTCTTGAGCAAGATAGCTTAGAGCAATCAATTGGGTAGTAGAGATGGCGAGGAGTGGTATCCTTTTAGCAAAAGCCAGCCCCTTGGCATAGCCAGCCGCGATACGAAGGCCCGTGTAGCTTCCCGGCCCTTCGGCAACACAGATGGCCGATAGCTCCGTTCCCTCAGGTAGATGTCCAAGCACCTCATTGGCCATCACCGCCAGTCGCTCCGATTGCTTAGAGCGGTCACTCTCCTCTGCCTCGGCAATGATGCGTGGTGTATTGCCCTCCTCAGCTAGAGCAACAGTACAGTAGTCTGTAGAGCTATCTAGGAGTAAGATATATCTAGTCTTCATCACTTCTTTTTCCTTTTCTTTTTAGCTGTGCCACTTGCTTCTGTCTCGGAGATAATTTGGCGAGCTTCATTCTCCGTCAGTGCCTTGGCATCAGTCGTTTTTGGAATCTTGTAATTGTTTTTCTGATACTTAATATAAGGTCCCCAGCGTCCATTCAGTATCTCCACCACCTCGTCGCCTTCACCAAAAGAGGCGATAAACTTATTGCGCTCCTGCTCCTTCTTCGCATCAATGAGTGGCTTTGCTTCCTCCAATGTAATCTCGTAGGGTGATACACCCTTCGGGATGCTTGCAAAGAGCTTTCCAAAGCGCACGTATGGACCAAATCGACCGATGCTAGCAACTACATTATCTCCCTCGTACTCTCCGAGCGAACGAGGTAGATCAAATAGCTTCAGTGCCTCCTTGAGAGTGATCGTTTCGAGCGAAAGATTCGAAGGGATAGAGGCAAAGCGAGGCTTCTTCCCCTCCTCATCAGAGAGTCCGATCTGTATCATCGGGCCAAAGCGTCCGATCTTAGCCGATACTTGCTCACCCGTTTGGGGATCCTCGCCGAGGATACGTTCGCCCACCTTATGGTCGGTCTTCTCCGCCATCACCCCTTCTACATTGTCGTGGAAAAGGTTGTAGAAGGTGGCGATGACACTATCCCACTTCTTTTTGCCTGCTGCGATCTCATCAAACTCCTCCTCCACCCTGGCGGTAAAGTTGTAGTCCAGTACTTGTGGAAAATACTCCACGAGGAAGTCGGTCACCACAAGGCCGGTATCGGTTGGGAATAGTTTGTTTTTGTCCGCCCCATAGATCTCCTTCTTAGTTCGCTTAGAGATCTTGCCCTTCTCGAGCTTCAGCTCCAGATAATTGCGAGGCTCACCATCGATAGACTTCTTCACTACATACTCTCGCTTTTGGATCGTCTGAATAGTTGGTGCGTAAGTCGATGGACGGCCAATGCCTAGCTCCTCAAGTCTTTTTACGAGCGAAGCCTCTGTGTAGCGTGGGGGGCGCTGTGCAAATCGCTCACGTGCCACAATCTCCTCACTTTGTAGCGAGTCGCCCGTCTGAAGACGTGGCAGAAGGCTTGTCTCCTCCTCCTGCTCCTCCTCATCCTTCCCCTCGAGATACACCTTCAGGAAGCCATCAAAAGTAACCGTTTCTCCTTTCGCCTCAAATAGAGTAGGGGTACCGCTAAGGATTTCCACCGTGGTATTCTCCAGTTCGGCATCCGCCATCTGCGAGGCGAGCGTCCGCTTACGGATCATCTCGTAAAGGGCTCTCTCCTGTTTATTGGCCCCTGCGATCTCCACCTCCACATTGGTAGGGCGGATCGCTTCGTGTGCCTCTTGCGCCCCTTTTGTCTTGACCTTGTAGCGACGAGCCTTGACATACTCCTTGCCATACGTCTTCTCCACAAGAGCGCAGCTAGTAGCGATGGCGTAATCCGAGAGATTGACCGAATCAGTACGCATATAGGTGATATGCCCCGCCTCGTATAGGCTCTGTGCTAGTCGCATTGTGAGCCCCACGGGATAGCCCATCCGCCTAGAGGCCTCCTGCTGTAGTGTAGAAGTGGTAAAAGGGGCTGCTGGTTTGCGCTTCGTAGGTTTCACCTCAATTTTTCCTACGCTATACTGTGCATTGATGAGTGCATTGAGGATCTCCCTTACCTCCTCCTCCGTTTCGGGGCGTTTTGCCACCTCCGCCACCACTTTCTCTCCGTTTGAGGTAATAAATTGCCCTCTTATCCTGAAGCTACTCTTTTGCTCAAAGGCTGTGATCTCCCGCTCCCTCTCCACGAGGATTCGGACCGCTACCGACTGTACCCTACCAGCCGAAAGCTGTGGGCGTATCTTACGCCAAAGCACTGGACTTAATTCAAAGCCTACGATCCTATCTAGCACACGGCGAGCTTGCTGAGCATCGACCATTTGCTCATCAATAGCACGAGGGTTTTCAAGTGCATGCTCCACTGCCGTCTTGGTGATCTCATGGAAAACAATCCTATTCTTCGCCTTTTTGTCTAGCCCAAGGACCTCCGCAAGGTGCCATGCAATCGCCTCTCCCTCACGGTCCTCATCACTTGCGAGCCATACCTTCTCCGCTTTCTTTGAGGCACTTCTCAACTCCTTTACCACCCGCTCCTTGTCCTCAGATATTTCGTACTGTGGCTCGAAGTTATTGTCGAGATCCACACCCATTCCCTTTGTCTTAAGGTCACGGATATGCCCGTAGCTAGAGAGGACTTGGTACTCCTTGCCTAGAAACTTGCTGATGGTCTTTGATTTAGCGGGCGACTCCACTATCACCAGGTTACTTGCCATATCTTTATTTAACTTTTTTTCTCCCTGTACACTTCATCCCAAACATTGATTCGGTTTGCAAAAGTACACATTATATATAAATAGACAAAAAACGCAGCCAATGGTAAGTGATTATAGGGGCATTTCAGACTTGTAGGAGTGCCAAGAAAATGAGAAAGAAGGTAGGGCGTAGAGATATTTTACTGCAAAAAAAGTCTCCTAGAAATTGGTATGATTTCTAGGAGACCTCTTCTTTCTTGTCTCGTGTAGGGCTTACTTCTTGTAGCGCTCAGTGAGGACACGTAGCATATCGGTAGTCATGCTATCGAGGTCGTACTTAGGTGCCCAGCCCCATTCTTGGCGAGCGCAGGTATCGTCGAGTGAATTGGGCCACGACTCCGCAATCGCTTGTCTCAGTGGATCCACCTCGTAGACCATCTCAAAGCTAGGCATTTGTCGCTTGATAGCAGCATAGATATCGCCTGGCTGGAAGCTCATGCTAGCAATGTTGAAGGAGTTGCGGTGAATAAGTTTGCTTGGATCTGCCTCCATTAACTGTACCATGGCATGTAGTGCATCGGGCATATACATCATATCCATGTATGTGCCTTCGGCGATAGGGCAAATAAACTTGCCCTCCTGTACCGCCTTGTAGTAGATATCTACTGCGTAGTCAGTGGTACCTCCACCAGGGAGCGCTACATTGGAGATAAGTCCTGGGAAGCGCACTGATCGGGTATCTACCCCGAAGCGACGGTGGTAGTAATCGCCAAGCAATTCGCCTGATACTTTGGTGACGCCATACATAGTGGTAGGGCGTTGCACGGTATCTTGTGGGGTCTTATCTTTTGGAGTGCCAGGGCCAAAAGCTCCGATAGAGCTAGGGGTAAAGACAGCACAATTCATCTCTCGTGCCACCTCTAGGGTATTGAAAAGTCCACCCTCTTTTGATGATAAGCTGGTACAGGAAGTGTGAAAAGTCCACCCAATCCTATCTTCCAAGCCAGCTGTGGCTTATTTTCGGCTACTGCTGAGAGGAGTGCGGCTAGATTGAAGATCGTATCCACATGGTACTTCTTCACCACATCGGCTATCTGCTGTGCGTTGGTGATATCCACCTCCTCGCAAGGGCCACTCTCTAGCAATTGCTCCTTTGGGGGTTGTGCTTTGATGTATCCTGCTACTACCTGCCCCTCTTTGTAGATTCCTCTCAGGTACATGGCTAGCTCTGTGCCGATCTGACCTGTCGATCCAATGATAAGAATGTTCTTCATCTCGTGTCTTGATACTATCTGATGTTGTGTGATTATTTCTTTTGGCAAATATAGTTAATAATTTTGAGGTGGAGGGGAATTGGTGGTGAAATTGTGGTGATAAAGGAAGTCCCGAATCAAATAGGCCAACAGCGAATCAATCTCGCCGATGTGACCTATCTGGAATCGGAACCTATGGCAAAAGTAATGAAAATAAAATAGAGATGAGGGCCGAATTTAGGCTATTCGGGGGCAGTTATTGTAACTCACTGTAAAACAGTATGGTATCTAATCCGCTATTGAGTTCGTGTCTCGCCCTTCGTCGAGTTCGAAACTGAGCGATCGCGGAGTTTGTAACTAAGCGATCGTGGAGTTACAAACTCAATGATCGCTTAGTTACAAACTCAATGATCGCTTAGTTACAA
>USJF01000094.1 GCA_900554935.1 uncultured Porphyromonas sp. | reverse complement strand
AAGTTACAAACCCCACGATCGCTGAGTTACAAACTCGCCGATACTTTGGTATCTAACTCGACAAACACTTGTTTTGGTCATCTCCAATCGTTACCATAAAGAAGCCTTGCGGAATTGAGGGCCGATGAATCACCTGATTTGATGAATATGGTTCTATTTTACACTCTCTATGGCTCAAATATATTCGTGTAGCTCTCTGGAAGTCTATCACAAATTATGGCGAGAGAGTCTTGGCGAATAAGCATCAAGGTGCTATCTGAAGTTTCGGAAATAAGAAGTTTATAATCTCCTCGTGAATCCTGCATGAATAAGGTGTCGCGATCAATGGACCATCTTCCAGAGTATATTCTCTTGTACCCATCGGGTGCCACGAACACTTGGGTGATCGTTTGATTGGGATTAAAGGAGATATAATACTTTACTCCATTAATTACTTCTCTCAGCTCCCATTGCCCGAGTATGGTATCTTCGTGATTAGTCTCGATGTTCCTCGCACATGAGATACTAATGATTGTAAAGAGTAGTACAGTAAGAAATGATAACCTTTTCATAGTGCTAATTCAACCGGTAGAAAAAAAATAGAGCGGGGTATGTCTATACCCCGCTCTATTCCCTTTTATTAGTTATTCAGTGTATACTTCAATCTCTACGATATCGGCATAATCAACTCTACTGACGAAGTCAGATAATAGGATTGCATCTACCTCAATTGCTTCGTTGAAGACAATATACACGGGGTTAGCTGGTTTGTCCATTAAGATGGAGCCTTGAGTGACATAAGATGCTCCACCGTTATTGGTAGCATGGACAGTTACTCCCTTCAAGGACTTGTTGCCTTCCCCGTGATATGGATTTCCCCATACGACAATGGCTTTAACCTTTGTTCTGCTAGCTAGTTTAAGCTCTAAAGTAGTGGAGCTTCCTGATTGTACCCACCAGTTGTTACTGCGGTAATGAGTCCTACCATCAAACATTACCCAGAGTCTGCCAGATTGATAGTCGGACTTTGGAGTGATGTCACTGGATGGATATTTGGTTACCCCATCAGGTAGATTGTCAGCGGCAGTTACATTGTTGCCCTGTGGAAGAGCTACTGAAGCTGTCGCTTTGACCTCGATGAGGTTGAAACCCTTTGCAAACCTCAGAGCCTTAGAAGTCGATGAAAAGTCTAGAACTAAGGCGTAGGTGGTTTCAATCTCATAACGATCCAAGTCTTTTTCCTCAATGGTGATAGAGACCTTGGCTGATTTCTCACCTGCTGGGATCTTTATCTCTTGTGGAAAAGTAAGAGCATCCTTAGTCAGCTCCTTATACATGGGATTGGCGGTTAGCAGCTCCTCAGTCTTTTTAGTGTCTACATCTAGCGTAAGAGTCACATCCTCACTAAGAGCCCTTGTTAATTGTACCTTAAGGTCAATTGTTTTTGGATCGCCAACCGACATATCTCCACTCGTTTTCTTAAGGATAGAGAAGTTGGCTACTTGATCTTCCTTAGCCATAAAAACGTACGGTGTGTCATCAAAGTGAAAGGGGTTGGGTGTATCTACCTCTACCTTCTTCTTATCAATGGCATATTCGTAGTTGGACTCAACAATCTCAGGTTCTGGTGATTGACACGAAGCCATTAGCCCAATCACTGAGATAGCCCATGTTGCATACGAAAAATATTTAGTCTTCATATTATATATATCTTCAATTGATTAGCTACTTACTCTTCTGGGGTATATGTATTGGCAGGGGTCATTACCTGAATAGCCTCCTTTACATTCTTGTAATTGGGACCATAGATTACGTCCTCATTAATGTGGAAGGCTCCGATCCCGCCAATTCCTTTTTCGTTGGCGTAGACAGCGTAGTTCTTTGCAAAACTATTGGCGTTGCCCTCCTTGTTTTGGAAAGTCTCGGTAACCAATAGCTTTTCAGGTCCATAGCCAAAGCGACTTAATGAGTTGACCCAACGGCCAGCTGAGTTATTGTAACTTTGAGCTGTAAAGTAGTCAAATAGGTGAGCTACTTGAGGGTCAATCCAATGAAGAGAACCATTGATGTTGAGCATAAGCTTCTTATCCATCTTCTTCTCTAGCTCATCAAAGCCTTTTCTTAGCTCCGTAAAGAAGTAGTTCTCTCTCTCTTTATTGCTGGCTTGGTCACAAGAGATGAGTGCTAGCAGTCCGTCTCCGTCTTTGTTCCACTTACCGCAGTGCATACCACCCCATGGTGATGCAAAGCTAGGCTCGTAGTCGATATCCATACCATCGTAATTGTACTTTTGGATAGAGTCACAAAGTGATGCTACATATACATCAATCGCCTTATAGACATCTACGGAGCCATCCTCCTTTTTCCATTGTAGCCATCCACCCTCTGGTGCATTGATACCTTGTCCGACGTTTTCAATGATCCAACCAATGGTCATGCGGATTCCACGTTCGTGGGCATGCTTTAGTTGCTCTATTTTGGCCTCATTAAGATCCCATTGCTGACCCCAATTGGAGATAAAGTCTACGCTATCGGGCAAAAGATCGAGATTAAATACAGGGTCAGGGCTTTGAGGATTCCAATTAACGAACCAGCCAAACATAAGCTTGTGGTCGCTCTTCTTGTACTCCCTTAGTGCCGCATAGTACTTCTGCTTGTTTTTCTCATTCTCTTCTGCTATTTTCTTAGCATTGGCCTCGTTTTCAGCCTTCTTTTTTGCTTCAGCCTCGGCCTTCTTCTTATCTCTCTGTTCCCAGAGCTCTTTCTGTGCTTGGTCATCTACGTCTATTGGCTTAATGTTGGTACATGCGCCTAGAAACGCCACTGCACATGCGATGGATATAAGTCTAAATATATTATTCATACAACTATGCTCTTTATGTCTTAAGGGTTTTGAGGCTCTTCAGCTTCAGTTGCTGAGTCCTCTTCTTCAATCACCATCTTAGTATTTGGGAAGACAATGTTGTCCTGCATATCAGCCGATAGCGAATTAGGTACAATCACGGTTGCCCTGCCAGTAAGTTCTTTGATGACTATTGGGTCAAAGGACATTGTCTCCTTAGTAAATGGCACATAGAATATTAGGTTGGTATCATTAGGATCTTCTGGTAGATAGAGCTTGTCTTGCATCTCTGCAGGGGTCAATACTTTATTCCACATCTTCGCTTCACGGATGTAGTCGTTACCCCAAGGGCAAGCGCCAATTGACCAACCAGCTTCCTTAGTACCCTTAGCCCACATATAGTCTTGTGTCTCCCAAGACTTCTGAAGCTCACCATCTACATAGACAGAAGTGATACCACGGTTAAGACCTGTGCGTTTGAAGGTCCATGTAATCTGCATCCAAGTCTTATCCTTCAAGGGCTTATTGGTCCACGTATCATCTCCGTCTCGACCTGTCTTCAACTGGATACCACCTGAGTAGCTAATGCGAGTATACCACTCCATACCCGCTGGCACGCCATAGATATTGGAGATTGTTTGATTAGGACTTGCTACATGGCAGTCGTTACGAGCTAAACGAGAGAAGTAGAGCTGAATTTGGAAGGTCCATTCAGTCAGATCCTCTGCTATAGGCTCATTCATTTGAATCTTAAAGGACTCACCTGAACTGATCCAATGGAATGCTGAGGTCTTGAATAAGCGGTTGAAAGTAACGACACTGCTATTTTGATTGGATAGTAGCGGCACATCAGTAGCATCGCTTTTGGCGATCTTTACTCCAAAAGCCCACTTATCACTAAATGAATACTTATTGACATCTAGTTCTCTAACACCAGCCGAAACACTAGTTGAAATACTTCCTGCTGGAATAGTCACGGTGATTTCGCCTTTATGCTCCTTGCCTTCAGCGTCTATGAAAAGGACATCGCCCTTATCTACAGACTTCAGCTTAAGGTTGTTGGCTAGAGAGTAGTCCTCAATCACTTTTGGATCCACTCGGAGTGTTACCTTGACATCCTTATCAATAGGTGCGGCTAGTCTAGGAGTAAAGGTAGAGAAACCTCCTTTATTTTTCTCAACTAGTACAGCAACGGCTTCCTTGCCATCTACCTGGCTCATATAGATGCCATTATTCATCACTGAGCCATCTTTTGAATAAACCCCCATTCCTTCGCCATCGGCAAGATTGCACGAAGCAAATCCTAGCAGGATAGCTATAAAGGATAGAGCAGATAATATATGTTTCATATCAGTAATATAATCTAATTAGTTTTTGGGCTTAGCATCCCACCAAACATTAATATTCGCCATATTATTACCTCCTAGGTACTTATTGATGGCATCCTGTACGTTTTCTTTATTTTGTGTCAGCTCACTTTGTGGGTATGGCCAGCGACGCACACCATCCTTGTGCCCATCAGAAGTCACTACACCAAAGTTGGAAATGTTGCTCAATGGTCTTAGTAGGCGTGGGTAGCCAGTGCGCCTCCACTCCGACCATGCCTCTTGCCCATTAGGGTAGATCGCTAGATACTTTTGAGTAATGATGCGCTCAAGTTTCACCTCCTCGTCGGCACTATTATCCCATTTTGGAGTGATCGTAGAGGGGGCAGACTGGCTGTAGTTGGCATTAATCTTGTCTTGGAAAGCTGCAGGTTGCTTGGTGCTCTCCATATATGCTGCTGCTTCTTCACTACTTAGTCCCCACTGAGCAAAAGAGAGTTGGATACCCTGCTTATAGTACTGCTCAGCATTTCCAGAAATATATCCGACTAATGCTGCTTCGGCCTTTAGGAATGCTACTTCTGCAGCGGTCATCCATACCGAAGGGTCAAACTCTTCAACTCGAGGCTTTGCTGCCTTATCGTATTGCCTTGCTGTTGAGGGAATTGCCGGTGGTACTGCTATGGAGAGATCCCCAGTGAAGTACTTCTCCGCTCTAGGATCCTCGTAGCCACGTAAGTAGCACTGCATTGTAGCACCCAGACGAGTGTCGTCGTAGGAATTAGCAATTACGTAGAGGGAGTTCTTGGCCCTTACTCCACTCTTTTCATCGATCTGTGCTTGGTCAGCCACTTGCTCTATTAGCCCTGCTGGGTGTGTAGCTGCTTTTTGAGCGTAGGTCTTTGCTAGCTCTGGAGCTGCATAGCGTACACGCATCGCAAGTCGAAGCATGAGAGAGTTGCCTAGCTTTGCCCACTGAGAGGCATTTCCCTCATACACATAGTCTTTAACAACGAGTGTACGACCAGATGCGGCATAGAGTACATCTACCGCCTCAGACAATTCAGTGAGGAATGACTTGTAGACATCTTCTTGAGAGTCATATGGGACATTGAATGAGCCACTACCTACCTTTGAATAGGGGATGGCACCAAACATATCTGTAGCCTTTTGGAGGGTGAAGATCTTACAAATCTGAGCAATTGAGAAGACTTCTTCATTTTTTACCTCTCCATCCATAGTGATTTTCTTGGTCTGTAGCCAAGGGTTCATAGCACCCATAGTGCCACTAAAGCCACCATTATTCCACCCAACATCAAAGTAAAACTGGGTGCGACGTGATCCGCACCATGCTGTGCAAAGACCGTGAGGTCCAGTCTTTTGAATAT
>USJF01000093.1 GCA_900554935.1 uncultured Porphyromonas sp. | reverse complement strand
CTGTTCGGATGGAGTCCTCAACTCCTGCTTTGTACACCCTACAATCAAAAATGAGAGCAAAAGCGCAAGTAATAAAGATGCTTTCTTCATATTTCCTCTATGCAATTAGTGAGTAAATCTAACCGCTACTTACAAAGGTACTCACTTTTCATCATAATGGCAATACCTATAAATAGGTGCTTTCTATCATATATTCCACCCGCTAATGCAATTTCTCAAGAATGATGTTGGCACATGCCAGTGTTTCGTGCGACATTCTCAAAACGTTTAAACTCTAATGTGCAACAGTCTCTTCTTGGTCTATCTTTGTTGTTTATGGGAAGCAAAGTGACAAAAATAAGTACTTTTGCAGTTCAAGGAGGTATTCTGCCTTACACACTTTTGGGGACACTCCCCACACCTCCATTAGTGCTCGAATTTTAAAGAGTGAAGGATATCCAATAAGGGCTTGCCAATTCAATAATAATTAGCAAGCCCTTATGCTAATGATGATAGGGTAAGGGTTACTCGATACGACGAGCCCCATCGGAGATAACCACGTTGTAGACCTTAGGTTCGTGGCCAAACTTCTTGGCAAATCGCTCCTTAGCCGTCTCTACAAATAGGTCGTGGAGCTCCTCCTTCACTAGATTAATGGTGCAACCACCGAAGCCACCACCCATTACACGTGAACCAGTCACTCCGCACTCCATAGCCACTTCATTGAGGTAGTCTAGCTCTTCACAGCTCACCTCATAGAGTTGGCTCATCCCCTTGTGCGTCTCATACATTTTCTTGCCTACCGTATCGTAGTCATCCTTTTCAAGAGCCTCCGAAACGTCCAGCACGCGTTGGATCTCCTCCACCACATACTCGGCACGCTTGTAATCCTCGTCCAATACCTTGCCCTTGTAGCTCTCAAGTAGCTCCATCGGTACATCCCTTAGATAGGTTACATCTGGATGATCCTTCTGAATTACCTCCACTACACGCTCACATGAGTGGCGGCGGTCATTGTAGGCACTATCAGCGAGATTGTGCTTTACTACTGTGTCAAGTAACACCAGCTTATACCCCTCTGGGTGAAATGGGAAGTACTTAAACTCCATACTACGGCAGTCGAGACGCATCAACGCTCCCTCCTTACCGTGGATAGAGGCAAATTGATCCATAATGCCACATTTTACCCCTACATAATGATGCTCCGTACGCTGACCCACTTTGGCAAGCTCCATCTTCTCGATCCTCTTCTCGCCAAATAATTCGTTAATCGCAGTGGAGTAGCAACTCTCCAATGCAGCCGAGGAAGACATCCCTGCACCCAGAGGTACATCGCCAGAGAACGCGGTATTAAACCCCTTTACCTCCACGCCAAGTTGCTCCATCTCTTTGCACACTCCGTAGATATACTTTGCCCAACTTGTAGTAGGTGCCTCTGTATCAGTGAGATCAAACTCTACATAGTCCTTCAGATCGATAGCATAAGCCCTTACCTTCTGAGTGTCATTAGGTTTAATCTCAGCTAAAATACCCTTTTCTACCGCTCCTGGAAATACAAATCCACCATTGTAATCGGTATGCTCACCGATCAGATTGATTCGCCCAGAGGCAAAGTAAATATATCCTGTAGAGCCATCAAAGTGCTTGACAAAGCGACTTCTTACAAATTCTATATCTCTCATATCTTTAATCTTATAAGGTATTTAAACGAGAATCAGTTTTCTTCACCTTGTGCCCCGAGAGTGCGTAGTAAAGGATAAATATCTCACCGAGCACTACAAATAGCCAAGTAGGGTTCCAGCTACCAATGGTAGACTTTAGCACACCCTGAATCACAGGAAATAGGGCGCCACCAAAGCAGCCCATCATCAGCACACCCGATGCCTTGGAAGTGTATCTGCCAAGTCCCTCAATCGCAAGTGCAAAGATGGCTGGCCACATAATGGAGTGGAAGATACCAACACCGCAGAGGAACCAAGGTATCTTCGTTACCATTGCGAGGGCAATCAGTACAATCGCACCCGCCGAAGCTACTAAAAGCTGTAGTTGAGCACTTACATTATTTAGGAAGCTACTCGCAAATCTACCCACAAGGAGTCCGCCCCAGTAGATAGAGGCCATTAGTGCAGCCTGCTTGAGCGAATAACCGAGGTCACCTTGGGCAAATAGCACCACATTGGCACCAACACTTACCTCTACACCCACGTAGCAGAAGAGAGCGATCAAACCAAGCTTAAGGTGGCTAAAGCTCCAAATGCTCTCGGGAAGGTGCTCACTCTTACCACCTCCACCAGCTACCTCAGGTAGGTGAATCTTGGTCAATGAGAGTGCTAGAATAGCTACAAGTACTAGAAGTACTAGGAATGGAATGTACAAGCTATTGAGGTTGATATCCAGGCCATCCTTGCCACTAAAGATCACATAAGCGACAAAGATTGGACCTAGTGTAGTCATTAGAGAGTTACCAGTCCCAGCGATGCTCTGACGCTGAACACCCGTAGTGCCTTGTACGTTACAAGCTACAATATAAGGATTGATCACAGCCTGTAGATAGGTGAGCGCAGTACCAGCTACAAAAGAACCTAGTAAGAATACCCAGTAAGCCATCGGAATCACCATCCCCTTGGTGTAGAGTAGTCCATTGTACTCTCCATTGACCTCCTGGACTTGGAAGTTGCCTGTAAGTGCGGCTTGTGCTTGAGCAACTTGAAGTGCTTCGCTAGGAGCTAACCCTTGTTGCTTGGTAAGATCCTCAATACCTCTTGCTTCGTTAATATAGCCTTGGAAGTTATTGATATCGATATTGTCAAATACCCATGCAGAGCTCATATAAATAAGGAATGAGATGCAGAGAATACTAAGCCCTAGAAGTAGAGCCGGTTTGTAGCCCCTCTTGCTGATAAAATTGGCACTCGCTGGGCCCATCACTAGGTAAGCGAGGAAAAAGGCAAAGTTGAGCGATGTCGCAAGGGTATCGGCATTGGCGCCACCAAGCAGTAGGTAAGCTGCCTTCATTGGCGCTTGGAACTGCTGATTGAGATTGGTAATCAATCCCACCAACGCCATCAAAACCACCATGATGATGAATGGTACTAGGTAGTTTTGCTGAGTTTGTTTCGTAGTTGTTGTCATTGGATTTAGTCTATTATAAAAAGTATAAATATATTACTCAATAGTCTTAAAGCTAAAGATAGTTTGACTTCTAAAAGTCTCCCCAGGCTGGAGTAGGGTAGAGGGGTACTCCGGTTTATTAGGACTATCGGGATAGTGCTGCGTCTCAAAGCAGACCGCCGAGCGTGCTGGATATCTGCTATCTCCCTTGCCACGCATCTGCCCACTCATCCAGTTGCCTGTATAGAGTTGCATCCCCGGCTGGTCGGTCTTGATCGTCATCTCAATGCCACTCTTAGGACTAGAGCAGACTGCACAAAGACCCATTTCGCCTAGCGGTTTATCAAGAATAAAAGTATGGTCATACCCCCTTGCCCACTTGAGCTGGTCAATATCGGCATCTATACGCTCGCCAATAAGATGTGGTTCTCTAAAGTCAAAAGGAGTGCCTGCTACTGCTTCTGGCTTTCCGTAGGGAATAGCCGTCTCGTCGGTTGGTAGGTACTCCTTTGCATTGATCAATAGAGAGTGATCGTGCACCGAAGGGTCTCCCTCTCCAGAGAGGTTGAAGTAGGCATGGTTGGTGAGGTTGAGCACGGTTGCCTTGTCGGTCGTCGCTTCGTATGCAATAGCAAAGTTATTGGTGACAGGGCATAGACCATAGCTTACCTGTACTTTCAGATTGCCTGGATAACCCTCCTCCCCATCCTTCGAGAGATAAGAGAGTACCAGCTCCGAAGCAGTGGCTTGCTCTACTGTCCATACCACACTATTGAAGCCCTTCTTGCCACCGTGGAGTGCGTTGGGGCCATTATTGATGAGCAGGTCGTACTCTCGGCCATCAATGGAAAACTTTCCCTTGGCAATTCTATTGGCATACCGCCCACAGATCGCTCCGAAGTAAGCCTCTTCACTCTCTAAATAATCTTGTAGTGAGTCGTGCCCAAGTAGGACATCCACCTTCCGCCCCTCTCGGTCAGGCACCCTTATCGCTACCAGCTTTGCGCCTAGATTGGTGATATCCACCTCTATTCCATTGGCATTAGTGAGCGTGTACAGAGCCACCTCCTTGCCATCTATCCTCCCCTTAAATCTTTCTTTATCCATATCCTTTAATTGAAGGCCTTATCCATTGCTCGGCTCTGGATAAGATTATTAATTATGATACCCTCAAAGATAACTTTTTTTATTTAGATATTCCCCTTCTTAGCCCCACTATTTGCCATCCTCCTTCCCTTTTATCTTATGTTTTTGACAAGAATCGGCCAAAGGACAGCCCGCACATCCAGCCGGTACCTCTCTCTTTCGAGGCTTCACTATCCGCCATAGGTGACGACCGATAAGGAGCGCCACCACCGCCACTATAAGATATGTGATAATACTCTGTACCACCTTACCTCCATCGCTTATCCTTCCAAAGCCCCCACTTCGCCAGCCTGTATCGTATAGATACCCCCAGCACACCAAAACCATAGACAAAGCTTCGCTTCAGGTTGATAGAGGAGGCATCATCAAAGTACTTCGTAGGGCAAGTCATCTCCCCGATCTCAAAGCCAGCATAGAATATCTGCGCCAGCATCTGATTGTCAAAGATAAAGTCGTCCGAATTGCTATTGTAATCGATCGCCTCCAGCACCTCCCGCGAAAAGGCACGATAGCCAGAGTGGTACTCCGATAACTTTTGATTCAGCAAAATGTTTTGAAAGAAGGTAAGGAAGCGGTTCGAGAGGTACTTGATCATCGGCATACCACCCCTCAAAGCCCCCTTCCCCAAGATGCGCGATGCCAGTACAGCAGGATAGACCCCCTCGGCAATCATATAGGCGATAGAGGGGATCAGCTTTGGCGTGTATTGATAGTCTGGGTGTACCATGATTACGATGTCCGCACCCAGTTCCAGAGCCCTGTTGTAGCAGGTCTTTTGGTTGGCTCCATAGCCTTTATTTTGCTCATGCCGTATCACCTCCCCTATGCCGAGCCTATTAGCTACCTCGAGCGTATTATCCCCACTATGGTCATCCGTGAGGATCACCTCATCCACGATATCCATAGGGATTTCATTGTAGGTCATCTCCAGTGTTTTCTCTGCGTTGTAGGCTGGCATCACCACCACTATTTTCTTTCCATTGATCATATCATTAATCGTTGTTAGTTCTTTTAGGATACCTTACATAAAAGCCAAAGCCATTCTTCGTATAGAGCCTAGTCGCCTCGGGACACTCAGACATCAGCTCCTCCTCCGCCCCCTCGTAGAGGCGCACCACAAAGTAGGCTGGCCGATCCAGCTCCCCGTGCATCAGATACTCCTTATCGTCACAGTTATTTTCGGGTCTGCGGTCACTGTAGAAGTAGTGCGCATAGCTCTTGAAAAGAGGATAGATGTAACACACCTCCCCCCGCCTAGCTACACAAAAGTCCACTAGCGCCCTCTGGCTGTACGCCTCCACACGAGGCACCACTAAGAGCATCCCCAGGAGCATCGTAGCGCCACACCCTAGGAGCAGTACCTTCATAGCACGCCCCAGATGTCGCA
>USJF01000092.1 GCA_900554935.1 uncultured Porphyromonas sp. | reverse complement strand
TGCCCGTACGTCAGTTTAGCAAACTGGTGGTTTCAGCCACTCACCCACACTTCCAATCGAGTGCAAAGATAGCAATTATTTCGTTATAGCCAAAGGAATTGAGTACAAAAGTGGATGCAAGGGGTTAATTTGTTATTCACGGGTAGGGTAAGCACCTGAAAATCGCCTGAAAAGTACCTGAAAAGCACCTAATCTTTGTTCACTGTATTTAGAAATTTGATTATCTTGTCAAAGTGATTTGAGAGCTTCGTAAGCTACTCAAGGGATATATTTAACGGATTAGATACAGAGATTATTATGGCAGAATCTAGTGCTTCCACCGCTTATCGAGGAAATGACAAAGTGCTTATCGGTATTATATTAGGTCTGCTCTCATTTTGGTTATTCGGCATGACGATGCTTAGTATCCAAGATGTTGTGCAGAAAGACCTACAGATAGAGATGAGTGCTTTGGGGTTGGCGGTTACTATCACCTCTCTCATTTCAGGCGTGACTGTTGTGATGTTTGGTAATTTAGCTGATCGTTATGGCCGTGCAAAGACATTACGGTGGGGCTTTTATGCTGCCATCGTAGGGGGAATTCTCATCGCAGCGACTCCAGCTAGGAGTGCTTTGACCCTTCCATTTATGCTGGTAGGTCGTATTCTACAAGGGATATCGGCTGCTTGTATTATGCCTGCTTCACTTGCCATTATTGCTCAGTTTTGGCAGGAAAAGGAGCGTCAGAGAGCTATCAGTCTTTGGAGTATGGGTACTTGGGGTGGTACCAGCTTCGCCACATTTATTGGTACCAATATGGCTTCTTTTCTTGGGTGGCGCTCTATTTTTATTGTTGCTGCAGTGACCGCTTTTATCGGGCTTTTGCTCGTGAGAGAAATTCCTCGCAACTTTGTGGAGGGGGCCAAGGAGGTGAAGTTCGACTTTAAGGGTATGGTGGTATTTATGCTCTCCGTCATTTGCCTAATGATGGTCATTAACTTCGGAAGTAGTTGGGGGTGGGGCAATCCTATTACTATGGTATTGGTGGTCGTGTCGATTATCGGTTTTATCCTATTTATCAGTATAGAATCGGGAGTAGACCTACCTTTTGTCAATATCAAACTCTTTCAGAATAAAACCTTCACAGGCGCTACCATCTCCAATTTTATTCTCAATAGCACTGCAGGTGTGCTGGTCGTCATTCCAGCATTGATGTCAGCTGCAACCGACTATGATGGCAGTATTATTGGCTTCCTCTCTATCGGTTATGGTGTGGTAATTATAGCTTTTATCCGGATTGGAGAGCGTTTGCTCCAAAAATTTGGCCCACGCAGACCTATGCTTCTTGGGAGCTTTATTGTGATGCTCGCATTTCTCGTGATGTTGCCTACCAATGTGATGCGTGAAACCTATCTCGTACTAATGGGAATTGGGTACGCACTCTTCGGGCTTGGCTTAGCTTGCTATGCCACACCGTCGACTGATGCTGCCCTCTCCACCCTTCCTCCCAAGGAATCGGCTGCCGGATCGGGTATCTACAAGATGGCCTCCTCACTCGGCTCCGCCTTCGGTATAGCAGTTTCAAGTGCCATTTACTACGGTTTGCTCTCCGGAAATGAGCAGTGGTTGGCACCTGAGAATAGCTTTTTCAATCAAATGTTTATTGGTGAGCAGAGCAACCTCGTCTTTAGGCAGTCGGCTATGATCGCCATGACCTACAATACCATTATGGTGTTGCTCGCAATCGTGGTGATCTTCATCACCGTACCCAAACAGAGTAAAAAGTAATCAGATTCATTTCGAATAAAGTATATGAAAGTTAGAAAAGAGATAGAGACCCTCGCCCCAAAGATGAGGGAGTGGCAAGAGCATCTGCATAGACATCCAGAGATAGCGCTCGAGGAGGTAGACTCCGCCAGATACATTGCCTCGGAGCTTCGTGCAATGGGCTATGACGTGGAAGAAGGTATCGGCACAACCGGATTAGTGGCCACCCTCAAAGTAGGTAATGGCACCAAGAACCTCGGTATAAGGGCTGAGTTCGACGCACTTCCTATAGAGGAGGTCAATGAGCTACCCTATCGAAGCCTTATTGAAGGCAAGTCGCACCTCTGTGGGCACGATGGTCATACCGCTATGCTACTAGGGGCTGCTAAGTATCTGATAGATACCAAGAACTTTAATGGCACCCTGACACTTATCTTTCAGCCAGCAGAAGAGACTATGCAGGGTAGCCCTGGTATGATCGCGGATGGGCTATTTGATAAATATCCTGTCGATGCCGTCTACGCTATGCACAATATCCCTGGGCTCGAAAAGGGCAAACTCTACTTCCGCGAGGGAGCTACTATGTCGGCCGTGGATAATTGGGAGATAGAGCTGGTAGGCAAAGGGTCGCACGGCTCAATGCCCGAATTGAGTATCGATCCTGTGGTGGCTGGTGCCTCTCTTGTGATGGCGCTTCAGACAATCATCTCTCGTAATCTCAGTCCTTGGCACAATGCTGTTGTTACTATCGGAGCTTTTATTGCCGGAAATGCGGGGAATGTGATTGCCAATAGCGCCATCCTACGTCTATCCATACGCAATATGATTGCAGAGGATCGAGAGTTGGTGCTACGTCGTATTCGTGAAATCACCAAGGCACAGGCAGAGTGCTACGGCTGTACCTACGAGATTAGAGAGGGCCAACCAGGTGCTGTGCTGGTGAATACACCCAAGGAGACCGCCTTCGCTACCCAAGTGGCGATTGATACCTATGGAGCAGAAAATGTGATCAATCCTGCTGCCTCCTTTATGAGTAGCGAAGACTTCGCCTTTATGCTCCAAAAGAAACCAGGCACCTACTTGATGATTGGCAATGGTGATACCCCAATGGTGCATCACCCCAAGTATATCTTAGACCAAGACATCTTCCCCATTGGAGCCAATTATTGGGTTTCGCTTGCAGAGGCCTATCTAAAGTAATAAAAACTCCATCTACCATTGAGAAGTCCCTTGAGCCAAACCTCAAGGGACTTCTTTCTTTTTATTTAATAGTAGATATATCTAAGTCGTTTTATTCACCTCTAATCTTGGTCTACCCCCACAGTCTTGGTCATGTGTGGGGGGATGGGTGCTATTACATAGGCTATTTGGGAGTTTGTCCCTTCTCCCTGTGCCTATTAAAGGGGGAACCTCTACGATGTCCTTACACTCAATCAGTAGCTATAACAAGTATGAGTTGAATACGATGCACAAAACCCAATATTCATACCCTTTCTTCTCCATCCGTAACGCCATACTTCATACTTTTCGTACAACATTTTTATCACTGGATTATAAGGGCGAAAGTCGAGTTTGTAACCAAGCAACCACCGAGTTTGAAACTCCACGAATGCTTAGTTACAAACTCCACGAATGCTTGGTTACAAACTCCACGAATGCTTAGTTACAAACTCGATGACCACTTAGTTTCATACGCTATAATCACCTAGCTACAGTGCTGAATTACAGTCGTTTGAAAGGGCTCCACGAATGGCTCCTATCTTGTCCCATTCTTGTATAGTCCGTGGTAACCCCTGCGCTGATACGCGACATATTCAAGTGTATCTATTCTTTTTTGTACCTTTGTAAATAAGCCATAAAAAGATAATAATGAGAGACTTTATAAAGACAGATGCAGCTACCGATCGAGCCTATCTTGTAGGCCTAGTCACTCCCGATGTTTCGGAGCAAGAGGTCAATGACTACCTCGAGGAGCTGGCTTTCTTAGCGCATACCGCACAGATACAGGCGGTGGAGAGCTTTACGCAGAGACTAGAGCACCCCAATGGAGCTACATTTATAGGGAGTGGTAAGCTACAGGAAATCGCCGATAAAATAGAGGAGGATGAGATCGGGACCGTGATATTTGACGACGAACTATCCCCTAACCAGATGCGCAATATCGAGCAAAAGCTCAAGGTGCGCGTGCTAGATCGCACCTCCCTCATACTTGATATTTTTGCTTCTCGCGCACGCACTGCACACGCCAAGACACAGGTGGAGCTTGCGCAGTACAATTACCTCCTTCCACGACTAACCCGACTATGGAGCCACTTGGATAGACAGAGAGGCGGAGGTGCCTTGATGCGTGGACCTGGTGAGACGCAGCTCGAGACCGACCGCCGAATAGTATTGGACAAGATTGCCAAGCTCAAAGAAGAGCTAGAGAAAATCGCCAAGCAGAAGGTGGTACAACGCAAGAATAGAGGTAAGATGGTGCGAGTGGCATTAGTCGGTTACACGAATGTGGGGAAGTCTACCATCCTCAACCTCCTCGCTAAGAGCGAAGTCTTTGCTGAGAATAAACTCTTCGCCACCCTTGATACCACTGTCCGCAAGGTGGTGGTCAAAAACCTGCCATTTCTCCTCTCCGATACAGTTGGATTTATCCGTAAACTACCGACTGAATTGATAGAGTCCTTCAAGTCGACGCTCGATGAAGTAAAAGAGTCTGATATCCTTGTCCACGTAGTGGATGTATCTCACCCCGCCTTTGAAGAGCAGATAGAGGTGGTGAATCAAACCCTTAGTGAAATACTAGAGGGAGAGAAGAAACCCACTATACTTATTTTCAATAAGGTAGACGCCTTTACCTTCGAGCCTAAGGATGAGGATGACCTTACCCCCACGACTAAGGAAAATATCTCCTTGGAGGAATTGAAAAAGACCTGGATGGCAAAACAGGCTGGGCAAGATATCCTCTTTATCTCTGCCAAAGAGGGGGTAGGGGTAGAGGAGCTAAAGGACCGTCTCTATGAGCGAGTGAAGGAGATCCATGTCACCCGCTTTCCCTACGACGACTTCCTCTTCAATTACTACGACGAATCTGGCGAAGAGGTGACCCACTAAACCCTTTTAGAGTAAGTTAGTATCCATTCCCGAGACACCATTTAATACATGTAGCTTATGGATGAGAAGATCTATACCCTTTCAGAGGAAGATATAAAGCTAAAGTATATCACCCCTAAGATATGCGCCAAAGGATGGTCCCTAGATGATATCTCAATGGAGTACAAGGTACAGTTTACCGATGGCAAGATCAACCTAAAAGGCAATCTTGTCTCACGGAGCACCCCTAAGTACGCCGACTACCTACTATTCTATAATAGTACTACCCCTATCGCCATTATTGAGGCCAAGGTGGCCAAATTCTCCGTTAGCCACGGTATGCAACAGGCCAAGACCTATGCCGAGATGATGCGTATTCCCTTCGCATATAGCTCCAATGGTCAGGGTTTTCACGAGTACGACTTCCTCACCGGTAGAGAGCGTCACCTCACCATGGACGAGTTCCCCACCAAGGAGGAGCTTTACCAGCGATTTCTCACCGAGAGCAATAAAGGCAATGGGCTATCGGAGGCGGAGTTGCAGCTTATTGACCAACCCTACTGTACAGGGAAAGACATCTATCCCCCACGCTACTACCAGCGAAATGCCGTCAATCTCACCCTCAATGCCTTCGCTCAGGGCAAGAAGCGGATGCTACTCGTAATGGCAACTGGTACCGGCAAGACCTATACCGCCTTTCAGATTGTCTACCGCTTGCTAAAAGCCAAAAAGGTAAAGAAAGTCCTTTATCTTGCCGACCGCAATATATTGGTAGATCAATCCATTGAACAAGATTTCAAGCCTTTGGAAAAAGTAATCCATAAAATAGATTATTCCAAAGACAAG
>USJF01000091.1 GCA_900554935.1 uncultured Porphyromonas sp. | reverse complement strand
GGGTCTGCTCTAGTAGCTCCTGGATACCCGACTGCCCAGCGCCACTCGCACTCTGATAGGTAGCGACGTGTACCTTGGTGATGGGGGAGAGGTCGTTGATGGCCTTGAGTGGCACGAGCATCTGGATGGTGGTACAATTGGGGTTGGCAATGATCCGCTTGGGTGCCTCTAGGGCTCTCTTGGCATTGACCTCTGGCACCACCAATGGTACCTCTTTATCCATACGGAAGGCGCTCGAATTATCTATCATCAGCGCTCCGTGCTTCGTGATGGTCTCGGCGAACTCCAATGAGGTACCTCCTCCAGCGGAGACGAAGGCGATATCTATGCCTTTGAAGGCATCGCCATGCTCCAATTGCTCTACCTCTATCTCACGGCCTCTGATGGTGTACTTGGTACCGGCACTTCTCTTCGAACCGAATAGACGGAGAGAGGTATATGGGAATTGGCGCTCTTCGAGTAGCTTGATCAACTCTTGTCCTACGGCACCTGAGGCGCCTACGATTGCGATATTCATATATTTTCTATTTCATTGATTGTTAGTGATTATTGCACCCACTGAATGGGCGTTATATGGTGACTGACGAGGTAGAAATTGGTCTGCGAAAAGGGTTTGGAACCAAAGAACCCACGGTAGGCGGAGAGGGGCGATGGGTGGGGTGCCTTGAGTATCTTGTGCTTGCGCTCGTCGATCATCCAGGCTTTTCGCTGTGCATCGGCACCCCAGAGGATAAAGACGAGGTTGGAGCGCTCTTCGCTCAATAGCTGGATCACGCGATCGGTGAGCCTTTGCCATCCTACGGCGAAGTGGGAGCGGGCTTGGTGTGCCTGGACGGTGAGGGTGGAATTGAGTAGCAATACGCCTTGCTCTGCCCAGTGGGTGAGGTCGCCACTCTGCGGTGGCTTTTGCCCAAGGTCGCTCTTAAGCTCTTTGTATATATTCTGTAGGGATGGGGGTAGGAGCATGCCATTGGGTACTGAGAAGCTGAGCCCCATCGCTTGCCCTGGGCCGTGGTAGGGATCCTGACCGAGTAGCACTACTTTCACCTGATCGAAGGGGGTGAGGTTGAAGGCATTGAAGATCAAATGGGCGGGTGGATAGACTACGCTGGTAGCATAGGCTTGGCGAACCAGATTGGTGATCTGCTCGAAGTAGGGCTGATCGAAATCGGGCTGTAGTACCTTTTGCCAAGAGGGGTGGATGGAGACGTTCATAGCTTTTTACTGTGGCTCTTGGGTCAGTTCGATCAATTGCTGTGCCAGTTCTTGGCTGGTTCCTTTGGCTTTCGAAAGTAGCTCGTGGCAAAGTGGGCTAAGGTCGATATCTGGACGAAGGGAGGCTACTTTTACCAACGCGTGATAGATAACGCTACTGCTATAAAAGTTGGGGGCTAGGAAGTCGGAGACGATCTGTGGCGTAGCTTGCTTTAGGAGGGTGGCGGTAACGCTCTCTTCACCAGCAAGATGATTGAGTAGTAGGTAGGGAAGGGTAGCTGAAGGGGTATGGCGATCGTACTTGCGCTCAAAGAGAGAGGAGAGCAGCGAAGCAGCGAAGGGGGCACGACGTAAAAGCCGAAAGACCAATTGCTCTGCTACTTCGAGTGTCTCGACTTCGTCTGCTAAGGAGAGAGCCTGCTCCATTGTAAGGGTATCTGTGGAGCGTATCATAAGGGAGAGGAGCTTCATCTCTCGCACCTTTTTATGCCACATCAGGTCGGCCAGCTCCTCATCCTTCGGTAGTGACTTAGATAGCTCCTGAAGTCGCAAGAGATTGACTCCAAAATTGACCTCATACTCCAATCCCATCTTACGCTGGTTGGTAGAGGTCTCGCCATCCATCCCACGACGTAGCTGTAGGCGGATCTGTTGCAGCGTCTCGTGCCACTTCCCTTCGGACTGCTCTGCGATATTTGTACTCATCATTTTATCTCGTGTAGTTCAAGCCCACTATCGTAGGTTTTGAGTGCCCCCGTAGTATGGTCGCTGTATATAAGGCAGACCTTAAGCTGTGGTTGCTGCTCTAGTAGCTGCTTTCCTCGCTCCAGCCCTACCGCCATCAGCGCAGTTGCCCAAGCATCGGCTTCCATACAGGTAGGAGCCACCACCGTAGCACTCAATATATCCTGATGCGCAGGTCGACCGCTCAGCACATCGATCGTATGCGCCACCTTTTTGCCTTCTACAACCTTGAAATTGCGGTAGTCGCCACTCGACGCCATCCCTTCTCCGTTGCAGAGCTCCACCGAGTAGGCTAGCTCGCTGATAGTAGAGGTATTATCCTCCGTCGGCTTATTGATACCCACTTTCCAGCAGTGCCCATCGGGATTAACTCCCCTTGCCACTATCTCGCCACCGATCTCCACGAGATAATTAGTCACCCCGTATCGCTCCAGTGTTGCTGCTACAAGGTCCACCACATACCCTTTGGAAAGAGAAGAGGGATTGAGTGTCATTCTCGGGTCGGCCTTAATTAGGGTATCGCCTTGCAGCGTTAGCTTTTGCCATCCCACAAAAGTAGCGATACTATCCAGCTCCACCTCCGTAGCCTGCCTTGTCACCCCCTTCTTGACGCCAAAACCCCAGACGTCGAAGTAGGGAGCGCCAGTGATATCATACCGTCCACTAGTTGCCCTACTCACCTCCAGCGACTTAGCCACTACCGTTCGGAGCATCTCGTCCATCACTACCGCCTCATTTCGATTGATGCGGGAGATGAGTGTAGTGCTATCAAAAGGATTGAGCGAAGCATTGAAGGCGGTCATAGTGCTATCAATCTGCTCGGTGAGCAACTGCGGTGCCTCGTAAGTGATATTGTACAGTGTATGGAAGCGACTTCCACTCTCGTGGAAATACTCCATCTTGTCTTTGCCCTCCTTACAGCTCATCAGCATCAGTGCCAAGAGCGGGAGGAGAAATAATTCAAATCTCTTCATCTATGATATATTGATTGCGTGTGGGGGACTGACGAGCCAAAAGCTCACCGATAAAGCCAGCGAGAAAGAGCTGCACCCCAAGGATAATGGCGACTAAACAAACATAGAAATAGGGCAGATCAGTAATCAACCGTGCAGGGACCCCACTCTGTAGAGCCACCAACTTGTGCACCGCAATGACCACAAGTGCAATAAAGCCGATAACAAACATTACACTACCCCAAAGCCCGAAGAAGTGCATCGGCTTACGCCCAAAGCGGCCGGTAAACCAGAGTACCAATAGGTCTAGGTAACCATTGACAAAGCGACTCACCCCAAACTTCGTATGCCCATATTTACGTGGGCGGTGTTGCACCACCTTTTCGCCTATCTTGTGGAAGCCTGCTTGCTTCGCCATATAAGGCAAGAAGCGGTGCATATCATTGTAGACCTCGATATTCTTCACCACCCTAGCGTGATAACTCTTCAGACCACAATTAAAATCGTGCAAAGGAATACCCGAGAAGAGCCGTACGGTGGCATTGAATAGCTTGGTAGGAAGAGTCTTTGAGATTGGGTCATAACGCTTCTTCTTCCAGCCACTCACCACATCATATCCCTCCTCCTTAATCATACGATAGAGTTCAGGAATCTCATCCGGAGAGTCTTGGAGATCCGCATCCATCGTGATCACCACCTCACCTCGCGACTTCGTAAAGCCCACTTGCAGGCCAGGGGACTTGCCATAGTTGCGACTGAAGCTCACCGCCACCACATGAGGGTCTTGACTCCTTAACTCTTTGATCACTTCCCAGGAGCGGTCGATGCTCCCATCATTAATGAATAGGATCTCATACGACACCCCCATCTCACTCACCACTCGAGAGATCCACTCATGAAGCTCTCGTAGCGACTCCTCCTCATTAAATAGAGGGATCAATACGGTTAGGTCCAGACTACTTTTCTTCTCCTCCATCAGGTCGACTTCTTTTGATAAAGATACTCACTATATATATGTATAGGAGCCCCTGCACAATCATATTAAATACCACAGTCCACGCTATCCGCAAAGGCGTGAGGTCTCTCATTTGGCTCATAGCCTCTTTGTACCCCTCAATATCCTTTGTCATCTCCTCAAATAGCTTAAGCGACTCCTCCATCATCGCGATAAAAGTAGCATCCCGTAGGAGGAGCGAAAAAGCGACATAAAAGGCGAGAAACGCCACCAGCAGCGATGCCATATAGGTCCAAGAGAGATAGCTCGTCACCTCCAGATACCTCGCATAGCCACCCCTCAAAAAGTCCCTGTATCGGGTCCCTACCTTGTAAATCACCACAGGCACCGCCACAAAGCCGGCGAGGAATAGAAGTGTAGAGATAATGCCATAGCCGTAAAGCAATAGAGCCAAAGCCTGAGCTATATAACAACAGCCTAGCCAGAGCCCATCTCGCAACGACTGCTCCCTTAGCGCCCGCACTCTCCTCACCACCGCCTCTCTATCTATTTCACTCATGGGACAATTACTTAGTAGTTATCATTATGACAATGAACCCTCTTAGCCACCACCGAGTGGTACTAGAGGGTTCAATCGTTATCTTATTTCATATCGCCTCGCGCTTTATTGCCGAGGGCCTACAGAAGCAACTTACTGTACCACTTCACCCTTGATAGTGAGTACCAAAGGACCCTTCTTGCCGTTGCTGTAGACTGAGACCGTCTTCACAAAAGGGTAGATACGCCCCTCAGGATCATAAACCACCTTAATCTCACCACTCTTACCAGGAGCGATCGGCTCCTTAGTAAAGGTAGGAGTAGTACATCCACAAGAAGAGATCACGCGGGTAATGACCAAAGGAGACTTACCCTCGTTTTTCACCACAAATACATGGCTCACCTTGCCATCACTCTCCTTAAATACGCCAAAGTCGTGCTCAGTCACCTTTGCCACAATCTTTGCGGCGCTATCATCCTGAGCTGAAGCCACCATTGGAAGTCCTATCAGCAGAGTCACCATAAAGAGTAGAGACCCGATTCTTTCCATGATATTCATACTTTTCATATTCTTTTCCTTTCATTTAAATTTCTTCGTGGCACTATTGCCACAAAGCCCAACTGTCGCTTTTGACGTGGCTGAGAAGCTGGGGTTTAATGCCCCACACTCCTTGCATCCGTCGGTGGACAACTATATATCTACCGCAAATCTACAATAATTCCCGCTAATTACATAAAATCAGACCAGCAGCTACATGTGTACGCATTAGAAGGGGAGCATAAGAGCACACGCTAGGGGGCCACTCAGATTACCCCCCAGTCGGAGGCGTAGTCCGAAGGCTGGGGGGGGGGATAAGGGTCGTAGGAGGGGAAAGTCGGGAGGGGACAAGGCTATTGAGTTTTAGCTCTGTATATCAGCTGCTATCGAGTTTGTAACTCCGTGTTTGCTTAGTTTGTAACTCCGTAATTGCTTAGTTACAAACTCCGTGATCGCTGAGTTACAAACTCGACGATCGCTTAATTTCAAGCTAGGTAATAGCTTAGAGGTCCGTCTGTGGAGTCTCTCTCATAGGGCAAATCTTGCGGAGCAGGCGATCGACCTTGGCTTGGATCTGTGGGCTATCAAACTTACGCACCTGCCCGAGGATGATTCCTACCACAATAATATCATCGGTAAATCCGAGGAGCCCAGGCAGGAAGTCGGGCAGAAGATCTACGGGAAGTATGAAGTAGCCTAGAGCGCCCATGATATAGAGTTTGGATCGCTTGGGCACTGAGGGCTCCTTGAGTATATAATAGAGTTTGAGAACAGGCATCAAAAGGGTATCCTCTAGCATCGCCCCCACTCTGCCTAGCTTCTGCTTGAAGGTGAGCTCGCTA
>USJF01000090.1 GCA_900554935.1 uncultured Porphyromonas sp. | reverse complement strand
GAGCCTCCAACCTAGACTTCCCTACAGGGTACCTACAGAGCCCCACGACACAGATGGCAGTGCGACTATCGGGCAAGATATCATCGATCGAAGAGCTCCGTAAGATAGTGATTCGCTCAGCCAATGGAGCCATGATCCGCTTAGAGGATGTCGCCGAAGTCTCAGATGGCATCAAGGATCCAGTCAAGATTGGTCGGGTCAACGGACAAGAGGCGATCCTACTCAATATCCTAAAGCAATCCGACGCCAATGCCATAGAAGTAAGCAAAGCAGTCCATAAGCAGATACAGCTCCTAGAAAGTCAGTATACCACCCAAGGACTTCAAATAGATATCGCACAGGATACCACCACCTTTACTAGCAATGCTATCAAGTCGGTACTTACCGACCTGCTTTTGGCAGTGCTCCTAGTCTCCCTTGTGATTCTCTTCTTCCTCCACAATGTACGGAATGCCCTCATCGTGATGGTAGTAGTGCCAGTATCCTTGATTTCGTCATTTATAGGAATGAAGCTATTTGACTTTACCCTCAATATGATGTCGCTCCTAGCGCTATCGCTCGTTATTGGAGTATTGGTAGACGATGCTATTGTAGTGATCGAAAACGTCTACCGCCACATGGAGATGGGTAAAAATCGCTTCAAGGCCACCTTTGATGCAATGAACGAAATAGGATTAACCGTCATTTCAGTCACACTTGTACTGGTAGCGGTATTCCTTCCAATTATATTTACAGATACTCTGGTATCAGATATTCTACGGCAATTTTGCGGGGTCATTGTTATTGCCATACTCCTGAGTCTATTGGCTGCACTTACATTGGTTCCTCTACTCACCTCACGCTTTGGAAATATCAAGCAATTGGATAAAGGGCAACCATTCGGACGCCTTCTGAATAGCTTTGAAAGCAGAATAGACCGCTTTGCCACCTACATATCATCGCTTGCCAAGTGGGGACTCTCGCATAGGTGGACCCTCCTAATTATAGTGCTCTGCGTGATGGGCTCTGTACTGATACTCTTCCCATTGGGCTTCATCAACTTTGAGTTTCAGCCCTATATGGACCGAGGTGAGTGTATCGTCCAGCTAGAGATGCCCAAAGATATATCAATAGAGGAGTCCAACCAATTGGTGCGTAAAGCTGAGCTCTGGTTTATGAAACGGCCTGAAGTCGAAAAGATAGTCACCATGGTAGGGCAAACCAGTGATAATTCACAGAGCAAAAAGGGGACCCCTTACCTCGCCGAACTCAATGTGAAGCTGAAAAAGCAGAAAGAGGGTACCGAGGCATATATTATGCGTATCCGCAAACCGCTATCCGACTACCTAGTAGATGCCCGTGTCAATATCTATAGTGTGAGCATGACCGGTACCGTATCCAAGGCAGCTGTAGAGTACATCATCTCTGGAGCCGACAAGGATTCTGTAGCCAGCTATGCCGATAAAGCACTTCATCTACTGAGCGACATACCTGGAGTAGTTCAGCCCACCCTCTCTGTCGAAAACGCCACACCAGAGGTAGTGGTAAAGGTACATAGAGACAAAATGGCCGACCTCGGACTGACACTAGACAATGTGGGGATGCTGATGCAAACGTACTTCCAAGGTAATGACCAATTGAGATACACCCAAGGTGAATACGAGTATGCGATCAACATTCGCTCCGATAAGGCCTCCCGCCAATCTATTGACGATGTATCCAACCTAATGTTTACCAATGGTCGTGGAGATATGATCCGCTTAGCCCAATTTGCCGATGTCAACCTCGGTATAGGACCAAGTAGACTAGAGCGGTTCAATCGAAATAGCTCTGTAACCCTCCGCGCACAGGCTTACGGTGTATCTCCTGGAGCCATCGCAAAGCAATTTACCTCGGCTCTAAATAAGTCCAAGATGCCTAAAGGAGTAGAAGTACAAGCAACGGGAGATATGAAGAAGATGTCGGACTCTATGAGCGTACTCCAGACCGCCATCCTGCTTTCACTCTTACTCATCTACCTATCACTCGTGCTACTATACAATAATTGGAGCGACCCAGTGGTGGTGATGATCTCAATTCCTCTCTCCGTCGTTGGTGCTTTACTAGCGCTAGCACTAAGTAATACCGCCATGAGTATCTATGCGATGCTCGGAATGGTAATGCTGATAGGCTTGGTAGCCAAAAATGCCATCCTACTAGTAGACTTTGCCAATGAAGCCCTAGAGGAAGGGCTATCGGTAGAGGAGGCGGTGATACGTGCCGTAAAGCTTCGTACACGACCTATCCTCATGACGGCACTATCCACGATTATCGGTATGCTCCCAGTCGCCTTGTCCCATGGTGCTGGAGCGGAACTGCGAACTGGTATGGCATGGGTAATCATTGGAGGTATGGCCGTCTCCACATTCCTCACACTGATAGTGGTACCTACCCTTTATATGGCCTTCCATGCAAGGCATAAAAAGCAACACGAAGCAATAGATATTGATGATATGCTTAGATAGAAAATTCCCAATCTTGCCATAATCATCATGAAAGGTGGTAGAGGGTGCCAGTTCCTCTACCACCTTATACTTTTCAAGTGACAGTGACACACTTATAACAGGATACATGAGAAAAACTGGGTCGACAAATATCAAATTAAATTGCACCATATATCGACGCTTCATTCCGTAGCCCTGAGGAATAAATTCCGCTAGTATACGGAATGCATTCCGCAGGTATACGGAATCTTTTCCGCAGGGCTATGGAATAATCCCTTCTTAGCTAAAGCTTTATTCAACCCAATAAAAATATTGACAGAGCGACCCCTCAAGGGACAAGACGACAAAGATCGAAAGAATGACTTTGAAGGGCACCTAAATAACCCTGCCAAGATTTGAGAGCATATTATCCCAATGATCCGAAAAACACTTTCTCCTAAGGGATAAAGCTCAAAATATTTGGAAATGTATGGTATTATATGTACCTTTGCAGTCCAATAGAGAATATTAGTCAGAAACTAATTAAAGCATAAGATAATAATGAAGAAGGGTATTCATCCTGAGAGCTATCGCAAGGTAGTATTTAAGGATATGTCAAATGACGAGACATTCATCACTCGCTCGTGCGCCAATGCACGTGAGGAAATTGAGATCGACGGTGTGACTTATCCACTTATTAAGGTCGAGGTATCAAGTAGCTCACACCCATTCTATACTGGTGTGGCCACTCTAGTAGATACCGCAGGACGTGTAGATAAGTTCCGTAGCCGTTACGGCAATCGCAATAAGAAGTGATTCTACCGCCCTTCTAGTTTTTTGAGGAGGGGACCGCAATTGCGGGCAGATTAAAAGACATTTTTGAATTCATCCTGGCGTTTTGGGGTACCTCGCGAGAGGAAAGGTGGACGCCATGGATGGATTCTTTATGCTATATATAGGAGCCAATGGAGCACAATAACTTAGGAGATACAATCTGTGCTGTAGCCACGCCACACGGTATGGGGGCACAGAGCACTATTAAGGTATCAGGGACAAAGGCTATTGAGATAGTCAATAGCCTATTTAGACCCACGAAAAAGGGTACGACGCTACTCACCGCAGCCCCCTACTCTGCCCTATACGGTTGGCTTCACGACCCGAAGGATGATAGTAGGATAGACGACTGCATCGCCCTAGTGATGAAGGCTCCACACTCTTATACAGGCGAAGACCAAGTGGAGGTAACCTACCACGGCAATCCTCTGATCTCTCAATTGCTCTTGGACCTATTGATTCAAGCGGGAGCAAGGATGGCCGAACCAGGTGAATTTACCCGCCGGGCACTCTCCAATGGCAAGCTCGATCTTTCGCAAGCCAAAGCAGTAGCAGATGTAATCGCTAGCACCAATAGGGCTGCACTCCGACTTTCAATGACTCAGATGCGTGGCCTTTTTCGCAAAAAAATTGAAGAGCTGAGAGAGCCCCTCATTCGTTTGGCTTCCCTCATAGAATTGGAATTGGACTTTTCGGAGGAGGATGTGGAGTTTGTACCAAGAGATGAACTGCTGAGTCAGTGCCTGGAAATCCGAAAAAGCGTTTCGTCGCTAGCCGAGAGCTACGCCACTAGTGAAGTGATTAAAAATGGCATCCCAATTACTATTGTTGGAGCGACTAACGCAGGTAAATCAACACTTCTTAATGGGCTTCTCAATGAAGAGCGTGCCATCGTCTCCAACATTCACGGAACTACGAGAGATACGATTGAAGACACCCTATACATAAAAGGGCAGCAATTCAGGCTGGTCGATACGGCTGGACTGAGAGAGACGACCGATACAATTGAATTGATTGGAATTGAAAGGACGCTTGAAAAGGTCGCCAATACGGAGCTCATCCTTTGGGTGATTGATCCGACTGAAACGGCTGAAGAGTGGCAAAATGTATTAGATAAGATCGTGCCCCAAACCTCTAAGCAGCAAATCGTGGCCATCGTCAATAAGATAGATATTGCCCCAAAGGAGCAGGTTCAGACCTTGAAAAGATGGCTAGCAGAACGGGAGATTAACACCATTCTACCCATCTGTGCCATGGAGACTGAGGGCATTGAGCAGGTCAAGGAATTACTGCACCGCCACTTCTCGGACCTAGTAGTGGCTGATGACCAGTTAATGGCTATCAACCTACGACAAGCTACAGCACTCAGGGAGGCAGCTCAGCATCTCCTCTCTGTAGAGGAGGGCATCCAAGCACACCTCTCAGGCGAACTGATCGCTCAAGACCTACGTGCCGCTACCACCTCCCTCAGCACCGTCATCGGTGAAGTCACCACCGACGCCCTCCTCTCCTCCATCTTCGCCAATTTCTGCATCGGCAAGTAATAACTCCTTAGCATCCATAATAAACAATCACCAAGGCACTCTATTTGAGTGCCTTTTATTGTATCCGAATACTCATTCGCCATAGTATTTGACTTATAAACACTTTGTAAGTTTTTTGTATATTGTGCTCGTATGTTTGCAATGGTCATCAATACCTATCTATGAAGTACTCTTCACAATAGCTAAGACCATACTTATTGCCCCTAAAGGTTAAAACAAAAGCAATCAATAGAACTGTAATGAAGTCTGGAGTATACGAACATATAATTAATAAGGAGACTGAACGTGATATTCAGCAGGCAGAACTGTCTGGGTGGGTATGCGTTCAGCAGCCTATAGACAGTGCTGAGTCGCCACAATTATTGTCAAATTATCTTGCCAAAGCTATCTGTCAGAAGCTGGAGGATATCGAAGAGCAACAGGATCGAGTAAATCTTATCAATCGTATTATGATTGATGCGGGATTACTTGATGACAAACAAATTGTAAAGCCCACAGACTTATTGGCCGAAGTTATGAGCCAGCAGAAGGCTATTCTACATGCTCAGAGTAAGACACATACCATTCGCCCAATATCTGGTTTTCGTGTCAGTAACCTTTTTACAGGTGGTAGTAGTACACTATCTTTGAGCGAAGAAATCCGCAGAGAGATTGCAAGTGCTGATGAGATATGCTTTATCGTATCATTTCTCAAAGTTTCTGGCGTTCGTCTACTTCTCGATGACCTCACGAAATTTTGTAGCCGCGAAGGGACTCACTTGCGTATCATCACCACCACCTACTGCGGAGCTACTCAGGCAAAGGCCATTGTGCAGTTGGCTGAATTGCCAAATACAGAGATAAGAATCTCATACATTACCAACATAGAACGCCTGCACGCTAAGTCGTATATTTTTGTTCGCAATTCTGGTATGAACACAGCCTACATAGGCTCATCAAATCTATCCAAGTCGGCACAAACCGAAGGTCTGGAA
>USJF01000089.1 GCA_900554935.1 uncultured Porphyromonas sp. | reverse complement strand
AAACTTGGAGATAAATCCCAAAGGTATGTTGTTTGGTCTGCAATCCTCTGAGTCGTATGTGTCAGCACTGCACCCAAGGTGAGTCGTCCCCGTTTCTGCATGAAAGGGATAGCCCATCGAGGGTTCAACTCCAATTCATTGTGTACCAACTCATTCTCCACTCTATCCACCTCATACTTTCTGATGAAAAGGTGGTCATCAATGGATATGGAGAGCGTCATTGACTTAGGCAAACCAATATGGGTTTCAAACCCATGCTTCGCCTGCCATTCGTTTTGGAAAAGTGGATTGTCCAACCCCTCAATCCCTAAGTGATTGCTCGACGCTCCATATAGGATTTTACTATAGACTCTGCCTAGTAGACTACGATCCTCCTTAAGTGGAAGTGTGGTTTCGAGGTTGTTCTGAAGCCACCAATAATTGTGCCGGGGTCGGTAGGTGAGCTCTCTCTTGCTTCCATATATATGATTAAATCGCTCGCTCCACCCCATATCCGCCACCAGCTTATCACTGACATACTTATTACGGCTATTGAGCTCAAAGGCAAGTGTAGGGCAAAATCTCGTCAGTCCACTCTCGTTAATTCTCCGCTCACTGATGCTTTGATTAAGCTCTTTATATAGCTCCGTCTCCTCTTCCTCTTGCCCCAACCAATCGTGCCCACCAGTCAAGTTAAGCCTTAGTTGAGCCTCTTCCGAAAAGCTCAAGAGTCCATTGGTTGAGAGTTGCCAACTTCTATTTCGAATATAGTATTTGGCATCAATCGGTTTCCCCCCAATACCAGTAGAGGATCGAACGCCATTTTGTGGGGCAAGGCTATTGAGTTCAGATACATTGATGCTGAGGGGCGTGCTGACACTTTCAGCCCTATGATTATCTGCAGAACCGATGACATAATACTGTAGGGGAGACTTGCTCACTTTTGTAGCATTGGCTTTGCTTTCATAGAGAAGGGGCTCATACCCTATACCACCCTCTATGTAGCCAAAGTACCTCGTCTTGTAACTCTCTTTCAGCACGATATTCATAGAGCTCTTGGACTCAGGCACAATACCTTGAAGTAGTTTGACATCCTGATACTGCTCTAGGATCTCTACTTTAGAAACAGACTCAACCGACAGGTTCTCCGTAGCAAGTGAATACTGACTCCCTAGCAGGTCCTTCCCCTCGATATAAAAACGTTTGATGGGCTCGCCTTGGTAGTAGACCTTTCCGATTTTATTGATTCGCACCCCTGGCAACTTCTCCAATAAGTCACGAAGGTAAGTATCTTTTTGCGTGATAAACGAACCCGCATTGTACACAATAGTATCGTTCTTACGTTGAATCGCAGGAATGGCATAGACAAACTCAGGAAGCATCTCTCCCTTTTCCTCCAAAACCACCTTAATTACTTCTTTTTCGGTTCCCGATAGCTCTACCTCCTTCCCATGGTAGCCCATCTTCTTGATGCGTACTTTGTGGAGTTGATTGGTAGTGGGCAGAAAAGCCACTCCAGAACTATTGGTGAGCACGTAGCCGAGCTGATGACCAGAAGGGTCATAATAGGTGAGCACAGCAGACCCTATAGGGCTATGGCTAGCCGCATCTGATACCTCCAGCTTCAGTTTTGCACTCTGTGCAAAAAGCAAAGAAGGGATAAGACAGAGGAGCAAGAGGAGTAGTTGCTTCGTCATGGATAGGACAACTACTTCAGTTCAATTGGATTATGTGGAATAGGCTTACCTACAAACGGTTTTCCATCTCTTCTTCTCGCTTTCTGAGATATCATCCTTCCTGGGTCCTTGCGGTAGTTTTCCAATGCTCTCATCGCATTAGCACGAGAGGTTTTCATCAACCTATTATTGTCAAAATTAAACCCAATCTGATCCCCCAAGTCACCTTGTTGCATCTGGACCAGCGTAAATTGATAGTCCATTTCAGTGTCGTAGATTTCTACAATAATTCCTGGAAGCCCCCCAAACTTGTAAGGACCATAGGGAAGAGCGACCTCAGGACAGTACCACGCCACGTAATCCCTCCCTCTGAAGTGCATAGTCGCTTTCCGACACTCCAAGCCAGAGATGGTTTTCTGTTCGTCCCATAGTTGCCAGTCGAAAGTCGGGATCTCTTCCTCATAGTAGTAGTTGTTAAAGGCAATGGAGTTCAGTGCATAGATAATTTTATTTTGATCGAGCAATGTAATCACCTGATCTTTCACTGAAGTTTTGAGTTTAAGAGCTACTCCCAGATACTCGCCCGCAGTTTTTCCTGCCTCCACATACTCCCTCTCAAGTGAATCGCATCTCAAGATGTTGTAGTCTTCGTACATCAAAGCTTTGTCGCCCACCAAAAGAATAGTAAGCGCCTCCGCCTTCACATCCTTCACCTCGTGATTAGGCCGGTAATAAAGCTGGTAATAGACCCGTAGATGACTCTTGTCAAATAGGGTCTTTGGGGTGGCTTCCAACTTCTTCTCCGTAAGCCAAGGGGCGTCAATAGTTTGTGCTGACAACCACTCAACTGAGAAAAGAAGTGCAACAGACACCAGTAAAACAGACTTAAGTACTTTCATATAGTTACCACAATTATAAACGTAAAACCAAATAACAATCCAACCGCAAACCTTCTTAGTAGAGCTACGAGCTGTTTGCGGTTGGTGTCTTCTTCCGTGATTCTAAATTAACATTAGAGATAAAAGCGATATGTATTAACTTTTACCTTCCACTTGATTACCTCCACATAAAAACTCTTCTATCGCTTGTATGTCTTCCATTACTTGTCCCATATCCGTACCAGGATATTCATAAAGCCAAGTCTCTTCTCCACACGAGGTCGTTACTTTTATCGTGTTTCCCATTGAAGAAGCACCACTAGAAGTAAAAGCGAACAACAAAGATGATGCCCCAAATAACAACAATTTCTTCATAATAAAAAAACGAGTTTAAATTAATATATACGCACTTCCATTAAAAGTGACAATCCAAAGGTAACAAGTTTTTTTGAAATAACCTTATTTATTAATGGCATATTAAAGTGTTAATTCCTTTGAGGAGTACTTCCGCTCGTTCATCTCAGCCCTACTCCACCATATAGATCTTAGCATCAATACGGACCCACTCACCCCGCTCCGTCACCGATGTCACCTTGGCGTAAAACTCCTTACCCGCATCCATCAAGCGGGAAATGATAAGGTTAAGCGTCCGAGGTACATATCCAATCCTATCCGCACCCATAAAGAGAGCGATTGCCTTTTCATCGTAGATATTCTTAGGTCGCCGCACCATCTTCAGTAGCGTGCCAGGTACAATCTGTTTCTTTAGTTCCTGGATATTATCCACATGCGTAGTCCCTGCCACGATGATATCCAGTAAAAAGATCTCCTGCTTTGGAAGTCCCAAACTATTGATACCCCCAGTGCCTATCAAGGCAAGGAGCTTATCATCTAATGGAGTAATACCACCTTGCTCTGCCATAATCAAAAACCTTGTGATTCATACTCCTCCAAGAGCGTAATGATTTCCTTCATCTTCGCCTTACGCTCCTCCAATTGCCGGATCGTCTCAGCCAAGTCCCGTTGCCGTTGCTCCACCCACATAGGGTCGGCAAGCTCCTTAGCAAAAGTAAATGGAAACGTCTGCCAAAGTGCCGTAATCTTGCTCCTCAGCTTCGATATCCGCCCCTTCAGTTGCTCTATCTCGTACTCTATTCCGCTGGTCACATCTATCCCCTCCGTGGGATGTCTAAAGATCACCACATTATAGAGGTCCCGAATACCATCTAGATCCGCCTCCTTATACAGTTGCGTGGCTCTGCGAAATACCTCGATCATCTCCTCCGTTGCCTCTGGGTGAAGGTCAGGGTGTACCAGCTTCACAATCGTCTGGTAAAGCCTACGAATCTCCTTACTCTCATCGGGCGAAAGCTCAGGCGACTTAAGATACTCCTTGGCATAATAGAGCTTTTCACCCTCCTGCTTCAGGGTCGCATTGTACTCCTCTCGTACCTTCTCTAGCTCTTTATCCACACACTCCAAATCGGGCGTCTCATCCCTATTCACATATTGACGAAGCAAGTTCTCCCGCATCGCCAGTAGTTTTATCTCCAGCTGAAGTTGCAATATCTCATACTGCAGCTGCCCCACCGCTTGCAGATACTCTGCCGAAAGCCGAGGGCCAACTGAATTAATGAGATCCTGATGCTCCGTATAAACCTGCGAAAACTCCTGTGATAGTAGCTTATACTCCTCTCTTAGAGCACGCTCATGAGGTGACCAATCAATTGATGCCATAATACCATAAGTCCAATAATATCTTTTGTAAATATAGCAATAATCCGCTGGTATAGGAATTTATAGCTACTTTTGCAAAGAAAGAAGAATTAACTCCACCAAAAGATACCACATGAGCAGAGAGAGATTATTGGACTTAAAGATGAAGCTAGTAGAGCGCGAAGAGTACTCCGACCGGCTCTTTCTTGGCCACTTCACCCCAGTAGAAGAAGGCACAGAGCTACCCAGCTTCGCCCCCGGACAGTTTGTGCAAGTTTGGGTAAAAGCCCCCGATGGGCTCCTCCTTCGGCGCCCCATCTCCATCTACGATAGCAACGAGCGTGTGCTCAGCCTATTGATACAATCGGCAGGTCGCGCCACCCAACTACTGATGCAGGCTCCCGTCGGAGCAGAGTACCAGATTCTCCTGCCCCTAGGCAATAGCTTCGAGCTACCACCTATAGGGAGCCATCCGCTACTAGTAGGCGGAGGCGTAGGCGTAGCCCCTATGTATGCCCTCGGTAAGGAGATGAAACAGCAAGGCATCACCCCCAGCTTTCTACTCGGTGCTAGGAGCCAAGCCCACTTCTCCAACCTCCGCCACTTTGAGGAGCTAGGCACTCTCCATATCTCCACCGAAGATGTTTCGCTTGGTAGCCAAGGGTTCGTGACCGACCACCCAATTCTACATGAAGGTCACTTCACACATATATATATGTGTGGACCTACCCCTATGATGAAGGCCGTTGCCCATTGGGCAAAGCAACAAGGACTCCCCGCACAAGCCTCTCTCGAAAATAAGATGGCATGCGGTATCGGCGTATGCCTTTGTTGCGTAGAGCCGACCATGAAGGGGCACCAAACCGTCTGCCACGACGGGCCCGTATTCCATACATCACAATTACTTTGGGAATAAAATAGAGCAGGTATGAAAAGGAATTTAGAGGTACAGATCGGGGAGCTACAACTTAAAAATCCCATCACCACAGCATCAGGCACCTTCGGAGATGGAGTGCTGATGAATAGAATATACGATGTAAAGCAGCTCGGAGCCATCTTCACCAAAGGCACTACCCTAGAGCCAAGAGAAGGCAATGCCCCACAGAGGATGGCAGAGACCCCCTCGGGGATGCTCAATGCGGTAGGACTGCAAAACCTAGGGCTACGGCACTACATCGACCACATTTATCCAGAAGCGATCCAACTAGGCACCGAAATCATTCCCAACGTTAATGGCTCCACCATCGACGACTACATCGCCGTTGCATCGGCCGTGAACGACCTCCCAGGCATCCACGCTATGGAGCTCAATATATCCTGCCCCAACGTAAAGAATGGTGGTATGGCCTTCGGAGTTTCCGAAAAGGGCATCGCTGAGATTGTCTCGGAAATACGTAAAGTCTACCACCACACCCTTATCGTAAAGCTCTCCCCCAACGTCACCGACATCGCCAAGATGGCCACTATTGCCGAGCAACACGGTGCCGACGCCCTCTCACTCGTCAATACCTTCCTCGGAATGGCAGTGGATGCCGAGCGACGTAGGCCCATTCTCTCCACCGTTACCGGCGGGCTCTCAGGACCA
>USJF01000088.1 GCA_900554935.1 uncultured Porphyromonas sp. | reverse complement strand
TCTACAACGCGCTTCGCTGCTGCAACAACCTCAGGGCCGCTGCCGTCCCCGGGGATAAGAGTTACTTTATGTGCCATATTATTTTCATAAATCATTTTTAATCTTCTTCTGCCCTCAAGATACCAATAATCTCGGTTATTGTAGGTAACTTTGTGGATAATAAATAATTAAGAAATCTATATTGATTGAGATAATGAAGACATTAGTCGTTGTAGGACACCCTGACTTAGCAAGTTCTGTGATAAATAAAGCTTGGGTGGAGGCACTTAAACCTTATGAGGGAGAGCATCTAAAGATACACAACCTTGGTGATTTCGTAAAGGCCGATGGCACCTTTGACCTTGAAAACGAGCAGAAGTTACTTGAGCAGTACGATCGCATCGTTCTCCAATTTCCCCTATACTGGTATATGCCGCCCGCTATCTTAAAGCAATGGATGGATACTGTTTGGGCCGAGGGTTGGGCCTGGGGCGATTGCCCTCACGCACTCGAAGGTAAACTTATTGAGGCTGCTACCTCTTGCGGTGCACCCGAAGTGGCTTTTAGCCAAACTCCTCTAAGCACCTACCTCTCTTTTGTACAAGGGTCGGCAGGTTTTGTAAAAGCTCGTGGAGGGGATTACTTTGCCTTTTATGGAGCAGAAGGAGAGGGGGCTGCTGAACGACTAAAAACCAACTGCAAGGAATACATCAAATTTATTTGCAATAAATAATTATGAGAAATCTAAACGTTAAAGACGAGACAAGCACCCTGAAATCTGTAATAGTAGGTCTAGGAACAAATCCTGGTCCTGTGCCTACACTGGATGAGGCGTATGATGCCAAGAGTTATAGCACACTCATTGCAGGTAACTATCCGACTGATGAAGCACTAGAGAGGGAAGTTGAGGGATTAGCAAAGGCATTGAAAGAGGCTGGTGTAGAGGTACTCAGACCGCAAGAGCTACCAGGAGTAAATCAGATATTTGCTCGAGATGTTGCTTTTGTGATTGAAGATAAGATGATTCGTGCCAATATCATTCCCGACCGAGAGGCAGAGATGAGGGCCTACGACAAGATATATGAAGAGCTTGATCAAAGCAAGATCGTTGTACCACCAACACACGTACATATTGAGGGTGGCGATGTGATATTGAAGCACGACAAGATATTTTTGGGTACTTACTTAAGCCCAAACTATAGTAGCTACAAGATGGCAAGGACCAATAAGTATGCTATTGGCTTCCTCAAAGACTTATTTCCACAAAAAGATATCATTCCTATTGAGCTAATCAAGCACGATACCGATCCATATACTGGTGTTTTGCACCTAGATTGTTGCTTCCAGCCTATTGGTCAGGATAAGTGTATTCTATTCCCTGGTGCGTTCAGGCATGTGGAGGATTGGGAGTACATTATGTCTATTTTCGGTCCTGAGAACACCTGTATTATTAGTCGCGAAGAGATGTATGAGATGAATCCTAATGTCTTTAGTATTGCTAATGATACTGTGATCATTGATAGCACCTTCACAAGGCTACAAGGATGGCTTAATCGTAGAAACGTCAAGACCATTCCTATCCCATACCGTGAGGTGAGCAAACTAGGTGGTCTATTACGCTGTACGACACAGCCACTTGAGCGTGTCTACTAATAATAGACGATGAAGAAAGATAAGCTCGTATGGCTCTGCACGGAGTGTGGTGCCGACTTCCCTAAGTGGGTAGGCAAATGCCCCTCTTGTGGTGCATGGAATACACTCAAAGAATACACTATCAGAGCAGAGGAGCCTGGACTAAAGATCCGTACAGATAGACCGCTACAAGATAAGTCTCCAGTGCCACTAAGCTTGGTTGCTGGAGATACCGCCACACGAATGGATTTACTTGATGGTGAGCTCAATAGAGTATTGGGTGGTGGATTGGTAAAGGGATCATTGGTTTTACTTGGAGGTGAACCAGGCATTGGTAAAAGTACACTAATATTACAGAGTGTGGTGAGGAATAGTAACCTCAAGACCCTTTATGTTAGTGGGGAAGAAAGTCCAGGTCAGATACGTCTTAGAGCTGAGCGACTAACCGATGCCGATGCAGTAGAGCACTGCCTACTTTATGGCGAGACTCAATTGGAGACCATTATGGAGACAGCACTAGAAGTCCAGCCAGACCTCCTAGTGATTGACTCCATACAGACCATACAGACCAGTCGTAGCGACTCTTCTGCTGGCTCTCTATCACAAGTTAGGGAGTGCACAGCAGCCCTACTCTCTTTTGCAAAAGAGTATGAGATACCTATCATTTTGATTGGGCATATTACTAAGGAGGGAAGCATTGCGGGACCAAAAGTATTGGAGCACTTAGTAGATACAGTCATTCGGTTTGAAGGTGATCAAAACCACCAGTATAGGATATTGAGAGCCCTTAAGAATAGGTTTGGCAATACTGCTGAGATCGGACTGTATGAGATGAAAAGTGACGGACTAAGGCAAGTCACCAACCCTTCGGAGATGCTACTTTCAGGCACTCAAGGCGAGCTATCTGGCAGCTGTGTAGGAGTTACAATCGAGGGAATTCGTCCTCTACTCGTAGAGGTACAAGCCTTAGTAAGCTCAGCCGTTTATGCCAATCCCCAACGCTCCTCTACAGGCATTGATTATCGGCGAACCAATATGCTCCTAGCAGTACTAGAGAAGCGAGCTGGCTTCAAGTTGGTTCAAAAAGACGTCTTTCTTAATATCGCTGGTGGGCTCACCATTCAAGACCCGGCTCTTGATCTTGCAGTATTATCAGCAGTATTATCTAGCAACCTAGATCTCTCTATCTCAAGAGAGACTTGTGTCACTGGAGAGGTGGGACTAAGTGGTGAAATACGTGCAGTATCTCGTGTACAGCAACGTATCACTGAAGCCGAAAAGATTGGCTTCAAGTCGATGATACTTCCTGCTGATAATCTTCATGGATTAGAGGTAGACAAGTTGAATATCCGATTGATTCCTGTAAAGCAAGTAGGCGAAGCATTTAGAGTGCTCTTCTCCTAATCATCATCGAGAACAATAATAAATAAAGCTCGACCAGCATACGCTAGTCGAGCTTTATTTTCATTCAGCAATAAGTAGTCACTTATTTCTCTGCGGTGACTGCCACTTGCTCTAGGTAACGACCATTAGCAAGAATATCCTTCAGTGCCTTACGTACGTCATCAGTAGTGATGCTGTCAAGTGTCTCAAGATACTTGTCGTAGGCATTGTCATTATTAAAGTAGTAATCTACAAGGATGTCCACCCAGTAGCTATTCTCCCTCTGGTTCTCCTGGTAGCTCTTCTTCATATTCAGAATGGTCTTATTGAAGTACTCATCGATATTAATAGTACCATCAGCCACCTGCTTTAGCTCACTCTTTACCTTAGCATTCAAGTGATCTAGCTGTTCAGGATTGGTTTGGAAGAATACTAGCAAACTCTCTTCACCCCTAGGTGCTCTGCTAGTATTACTCTGCACGGCTACTCCATAAGTACCGCCTTCATCCTCACGGATACTCTTAAAGAACTGCTGGTTAAGGACCTCACCAAGAATATCAATGATCATATTCTCCTTCAGGTCATAAGTACCATCCTTCACGAATAGTCCTAGAGAAAGTCCCATAGGAGTAGTTGCACTCAACTCCATCTTCACTTGGTTGCTCTTCTTAGCCTTAGCAAAAGCCTTTGAAGATTGGTCTGGCTCCACAGTGTGATTACCTGGTAAGCTACCAATATAGCGAGCTACTAGAGGCAAAGCCTTCTCCTTATCAAAGCTTCCGACGAGGAAGAATGTAAAGTCACTTGCATTGGCGAAACGAGCCTTGTAAGCTTCTAGCATCTTCGCATAGTCAATCTGATCAAGTTCTTCAGCTTTTAGCTTGTAAGAAAGGTCATTATCAGGGTAGATCAGTCGAGATGTATTTTCCCAGAATGCTGTTAGAGGATCAGCAGCACTTGCTTTGAGCATTGCCTTAGTCTTTTCAATAGCCGACTCAAAAGCTTCTGTATCACTTCTTAGAGAGGTCATATTGAGGTAAAGTAATTGGAACATCGTCTCAATATCCTTATCAGATGATGAGCCACTAACCCACTCCTTGATATCAGAAATACCAGTACTAGAGCTAGCTACCTTACCAGCTAAAACCTTCATCAAGTCAGTAGCACTGAACTTATCAAGACCTCCGATAGTAGAGAATTGCCTTGAAGCGCGTGTATTGATGCTACCGATTTCATTGGCATACTGAAGATATCCACCATTACTTACACCATAGATACGGATATCATTCTTCTTATAGTCAGTAGGTAGCACATATACCTTTGCACCATTATCAAATGTCCATAGTGTGGCACCAAACTTAAGGCCAGTTTGCTCAGAAAGCAACTTACCTGGCTCAGGTAGCTTATCCATCAGCTCTACTCCCGCGAACGCATCGGCATAAGGCTCTACCTCTTGCTGAAGTGCCTTATTATACTGCTCTAGGAGCTCAGACTCGGTTGGGTATTTTACGCCTTCCTTCTCTTGTGCCAAAAGGGTAACTACAAGGTTAGAAGGCTCTGTAAATTGCTGATAAGACTGATTGATCAGATCGAGAGTAAAGCCTTGAGCTAGATTATTCATCAACTGATACTCCGCCTCAATCCCAGGAATATATCCACCCTTAGTGAAGTAATCGCTATACGCATCGGCATAAGAGGTATTAGTACGATTGTCCTTAGAATTAAGGAGATTCTCGTAAGAACTGATCAGCTCCGCTTTTGCGCGCTCATACTCTGCCGCTGTAAAACCATACTCCTTAGCACGCTTCATTTCTGCCACTATAGCATCAAGGGCCTCTTTTGTACGTCCCTCGTGCGCTATCGCGATAAAGCTAGTTTCATCCTCTGTCATTACAAATCCCATTACAGGACCCATAGACATACCAGCATAAACAAATGGGGCATTAGGCTTATGGGCGATGTCGGAAAAACGCTCATTCATCATACTGGTGATGATAGAGGTGACATAATCCATAGCGACGCCAGCTACAGAACCCTTCATCTCTCTCGAAAGGGCGTCTCTATAGTACGAGAATGAGATCATCGTCCTAGTGTTTTCAGGGTCAGTTACCACAATACTGATAGGCTCTTTTCTATCTGGCACCTGCACATAGATGCGCTCTGCAGGGTTCACAGGAGCTGGCATATCAGCGAAAGTCTCTTTGATCACCTTCTCTACGTAATCCACATCCACATCACCTACAATTACCAACCCTTGAAGGTCTGGGCGATACCACTTGTGGTAGTAATCACGTAGCTCTTTGTAAGTAAAGTTGCGGACAACATCCATACTTCCGATAGGTAGTCTATGACCATAGCGAATATCGGGGAAAGTCCGCTTAAGCATCGTAGTAGTGGTACGAGTATTACCATTTTCACTCTGCCTCCACTCCTCCTGGATCACACCACGCTCATTATCAATCTCATCGTCAAGTAGGGCGATACCATCGCTCCAATCCCTTAGGATCAAGACGCAAGAATCAATAACCGACTGATCACTTACAGGAGCATCCATAATGGTATATCTTGTCTCATCAAAAGACGTGTAAGCATTGAGCTCAGAGCCAAACTTTACACCAATGCGCTCAAGATAGTTTATCATCCCCTTACCAGCAAAATGGCGGGAGCCATTGAAGGCCATGTGCTCAAGGAAGTCCATCAAGCACGCTGGCCTGCCGTGGGAGCTGGGCATCGCCGAGACCCATCAGACCCTGATCCTGAACGGCCTGCGCACCCGCGTGCGCATCGAGAGCGACTCCAAGCTGCTCTCCGGCCGCGATGTTGCCATCAGCTGTATGCTGGGCGC
>USJF01000087.1 GCA_900554935.1 uncultured Porphyromonas sp. | reverse complement strand
ACCGGATAGATATTATGATAGATAAGGGGCCAGGAGCAAGGAGTATTCAGATAGACCTCAATCCCTTTACTCTTATTGGAGCGACCACTCGCAGTGGACTACTGACGGCGCCTCTAAGGGCTCGCTTTGGGATCAATATGCACCTCGAGTACTACGATACGGAGACGCTGAGGGGAATTGTGAAGCGAAGTGCCGAAATCCTGGGCATCGCTTGTGATGACGAAGCAGCCTTGGAGATCGCACAGAGGAGTCGTTGTACCCCTCGTATTGCCAATGCCCTACTCCGTCGGGTGCGTGACTTTGCACAGGTGAAGGGCTCGGGTAGAATTCATCACAAGATTGCTACTTACGCACTGGAGGCACTCAATATAGATAGGCATGGATTGGATCAGATAGACCACAAGATATTGGGCGTGATTATTGATAAGTTTGACGGCGGTCCTGTAGGGGTGGGTACTATTGCTACGGCGATTGGGGAAGACCCTGGTACGGTGGAGGATGTCTATGAGCCTTTCCTTATCAAGGAGGGCTTTATGAAGCGTACGCCTCGTGGGCGTGAGGTGACTCGCCTGGCGTATGAACACCTGGGCAAGGAGTGGCGACCACACAACCCTAAAAGCCTTTTCGAGGACTTCTAAAATCGTAGTGAGATGAGTGCAGGGATAAAGGCGTTGGCGAAGGATACGGTCATATATGGTGCTACCAATATCATCAGTAAGTTCCTCAACTGGTTGCTGGCTCCATTTTATATCAGAGTACTGGCCGATAGTGCGGAGTATGGAATTGTGACCAATCTCTATGCTTGGGTGAGTATCATATTGGTGATACTGACGCTAGGGATGGAGACGGGGCTATTTAGGTTTATCAATACGAGTGAAGAGCCGAAGCGTGTCTATGCCACGACCTTCAAGGTGGTGGGGATATCGGTAGCACTCTTCTTATTGGTGGGGCTTCTCTTCTCTGGTATGATAGCGGAGGGGCTGGGCTATATGTCTCACCCTGAGTACATTGCTATCTTTGTGGTGGTAGTGGCGTTGGACGCAGTGATGTCAATACCTTTTGCTTATCTGAGGCACGAGCGCCGGCCTTGGAGGTTTGCTTTCTTCAAGTTCCTCTTCATCTTCCTCAACATTGCCTTTAATCTTTTCTTTCTCCTCCTTTGTCCCTATTTGGTATCGAAGGGAGTATCGCTACCTAGCTGGCTATTCCGCGAGGGGTATGGTGTGGGCTATATATTTATCTCCAATCTCCTCGCCTCTATGATTGAGTTTCTATTGATGTTGCCTATCATCAAGCCGGCCTTGAGGGGCTTTGATAGGGCATTAGTAAAACCTTTGTTGCTCTACTGTCTACCTCTGGTATTGCTCGGCTTGGCAGGTATCTTCAATAAAATGGCGGGGCAGATACTGATTCCTGGTCTCTATGCCGACCGCGCAGAGGGGATGGCTCAGCTGGGTATCTATGGGGGGAACCTGAAGATCGCGGTGGTGATGGTGATGTTTATTCAGGCCTTTAGGTTTGCCTACGACCCTTTTGTCTTTTCGAAGATGAAGGCGACTGATGGCAATGATGCTTATCGTGTGGCGATGAACTACTTTATCTTCTTTGCCTTGCTGATCTTCCTGACGGTGATGTATGGGATAGATATATTCAAGCACATTGTGGCACCTGACTATTATAGCGGATTGGTAGTAGTACCGATCGTGATGGCAAGTGAGATCCTCTTCGGCATCTACTACAATCTATCGGTGTGGTACAAGGTAAGCGACCGCACACACTATGGTGCGACCTTTTCGGTCATTGGTCTGCTGGTGACGCTGGCGGTGATCTACTGGGGCGTACCACGATTTGGGATTGTTGCGGCAGCGTGGAGTGCCTTTGCCTGCAATGGGGTGATGTTGCTTTGCTCCTACGTCCTAGGGCGAAAGCTATATCCGATTCCCTACGACACAGGCAAGAATCTACTGATCATCGCTTTGGCTGCCACCTTTTACTACGGGGGAATGGCGATAGATCCTAGTAGCCTCTTCCTAAAACTAGCTATCAGATCTGGACTACTGCTACTATTCGTGGTCATCTCTATCTACTTCTTCGCACCCGAATTGAGGGGAGCTTTAGCACGACTTAAAAGGAGATGAAAAAGGAGATAAAACCACTGGACTTCTATGCAGTGAGAGAGGGAAGCTACCTAGAAGTTCCCTACCTTGATGATGGGTTATTTGCCGGCTTTCCCTCACCAGCAGAAGATCATAATCTCGAGGCGATCGACCTTACTTCCGAGCTGATTAAGCACCCCAACACCACTTTCTTGGCGCGTGTGGTGGGAGACTCGATGATTGATGCCGATATCTATGAGGGAGACATTATTATCGTAGATCGCTCACTCGAATTCAATCACAATGATGTGGCGGTCTGCTTTATCAATGGAGAATTTAATATCAAGTATGTAGAGAAAACGGACGACGGAGAGCTCTACCTCGTCTCGGCCAATCCAAAGTATCCTCGGATGAAGGTAGAGCCAGAGGACCACTTCACACTTTGGGGCGTGGTTACTTATGTGATCCATCAACCCAATCCACGAAATCGCCACCGCTAGCCTATGTATGGGCTTATTGACTGCAACAACTTCTATGTGAGTTGCGAGCGACTATTTCGCCCGCAGCTGAATGGTCGACCAGTGGTAGTGCTCTCCAATAACGACGGCTGTGTAGTCTCTCGCTCCAATGAGGCAAAAGCTCTAGGAATACCGATGGGCGTACCACTATTCCAGATCCAAGAGGAGGTGAAGCGCTACGGCATTGAGGTCTGCAGCTCCAATTATACACTTTATGCCGACCTCTCTCGGCGGGTGATGGCCATTGTGCGTGAGCAGGTGGGGACTCAGGAAATTTACTCTATAGATGAGTGTTTTGTGCAATTGGACCCTCGGGACGACTATATGGCGATGGCTCGGGACCTTCGGCATAAGATCCTAAAAGGAGTCGGCATCCCAACTTGTGTAGGGGTATCAAAGACAAAAACTCTCGCCAAGCTCGCCAATCGGATTGCCAAGAAAAACGAACCTCTACAAGGGGTCTATGCCATCGACGATAATCAGAAATGGCGAGCCGCCCTTGAGTGGGTAGAGGTAGGAGATATATGGGGCATTGGCCGGCGTATTTCGGCACGCCTCAATCGTTACGGAGTCTATAATGGGTATCAATTTGTACGGAAAGATCCCAACTGGGTGCAGCAATCCTTTACCGTCACAGGGCTAGACACCTACCTCGAGCTAAAAGGTCAGCCACGCATCCCTTTTGCGAAGAATGATCAGGCAAAGAGCATCACACGCTCACGCTCATTTGGCACGTTGGTGACCGACGAACATCAACTCTTTAGCATCATACTAGAGTTTGGAGAGTGCTGCTGTGAAAAGCTAAGGGAGAATAAGCTAGCAGCGCTTAAGGTAGCACTGGTGCTACACACCAATGCCTATAGGATCAATGACCAACAGCGCCACGAGTACGTAGAGGCCTACCTTACACTTCCGTCCAACAATCTCACAGAGTTGACACCGATCCTCTATCGTCTCTTTAAGAAAGCTTTTCGCCCAGGATTTAATTACAAGAAAGCAGGGCTACTCTTCTCGCAATTGGTATACGAAGGCGAGGTATTGCCTTTTGAGGTAGAAGGACAAGCCGAATTAAAACGACTCACTGCCCTTGCCAAGGAACTCAAAGATAAGTATGGCGACCGTGCGCTCTATATCGCAGCCCGCAATCCGAAGGCACTAGACGATGTAGTGACTCGCAATCACGTGAGTCCCAACTACACTACAGAGCTCTCGGACATCCTTAAGATTCAGCCCAAATAAGGCTATGGGCAAAGGCCCCTACTTCTTGCTTCGATTTTTGGCATGAGCGGCACGCTGATGCTCTACTGCATCAAGTCGCTTTTGCGCTTTTGCCTCTTGTGCAGTGACTTTCGACTGATCGCCTAGCATCGCCTGAAGCTCAAAGAGCTCATCTATACTGAGCAGCAGAAACAAAGTCCAGTACCCGAGCCGCCTCTTCCATTGCACGGCGAGTAGCGGAAATTCGCTCCTCCAAAGTCTCCTTGGAGAGATAGTCAAAGCTCCGCTCCGCCACCTTCTGCTGTTCGCTCTGAAGACGGTACTCCTTAGTGGCTTTGCTCTCTATCACGCCACGGCTTGGACCAGTGAGATCAAGGATAGAGGCACTCTTCTTAACTATCTGCTTCGGCACAATACCATGCTCCTTATTGAAAGCCAATTGCTTCTGCCGCCTGCGATTGGTCTCGTCAATCGTGAGTTGCATACTCGGGGTCACCTTATTAGCGTACATAATCACCATGCCATGGACATTGCGAGCCGCACGTCCAGCAGTCTGAGTAAGCGAACGATGGTTACGCAGAAAGCCCTCCTTATCGGCATCTAAAATAGCTACCAACGAGACCTCAGGCAAGTCCAAACCCTCACGAAGTAGATTGACACCTACCAAGACATCAAAGTCGCCCCGACGAAGCCCCTCCATAATCTCCACCCTACGGATCGTCACCACCTCACTATGGATATACTCCGTCCGAATGCCCATCTCCGCAAGATGCTCCGATAGCTCCTCCGCCATACGCTTGGTCAGAGTGGTGACGAGTGTCCGCTCATCACGCTCTATCCGGAGATGTATCTCATGCACCAAGTCATCTATCTGATGTTCCTCGGGCCGCACCTCAATGATTGGATCTGGAAGCCCAGTGGGGCGAATGATTTGCTCCACAATGGTGCCTCCACACTCCTCCAACTCAAACTCTGCTGGTGTGGCACTGACATAGATGGTGCGATGGGTAAGCTTTTGGAACTCTTCAAAGGTCAAAGGACGGTTATCAATAGCAGCGGGTAACCTAAAGCCGTAGTCCACAAGATTGGTCTTACGAAAGCGGTCGCCAGCATACATACCTCTCACCTGAGGGATAGTGACGTGGCTCTCATCAATCACCAGCAGAAAGTCATCAGGAAAGTAGTCGAGCAGGCAGTAGGGGCGCTCTCCAGCCGACCGCCCATCGAAGTAGCGGGAGTAATTTTCAATGCCATTGCAATAACCAAGCTCCTCCAGCATCGTGATATCATTGGTCACCCGCTCATAGAGGCGAGTTGCCTCCTCCGACCGTCCTTGCTTATGAAAAAACTCCACCTGTAGCTCCAGGTCGGCACGAATCATCTCTATCGCATGCTCCGTCTGCTCCTTAGTGGTGACAAATAGATTGGCAGGGTAGATTTGCACCGCATCAAGTACCGAGAGCTCATGCATATCCTTAGGGTCTACGCAGCTGATTCGCTCCACCTCATCACCCCAAAACTCTATCCGATAGGCCATCCCTTCATATCCCTCTACCGCAGGGAATATATCTAGCGTATCACCTTGGTTGCGGAAGGTACCAGGCCTAAACTCCGCCCGATCATGGATATAATGAGCATTGACCAACTGCCTGAGGAAGTCATCCCTCGATATCTCCTCCCCTACTTTGATATCAATTCGCTGCGATGCGTAGTCACGAGGATTGGCCATACCGTAGATACAACTCACACTCGCTACCACAATCACATCCTTACGCCCCGAGAGTAGCGAAGCGGTAGTCTTGAGCCGGAGCTTCTCAATCTCATCATTAATCGACATATCCTTCTCAATGTACATATCTGTACTAGGAAGGTAGGCTTCAGGCTGATAGTAGTCGTAATAACTGACAAAGTACTCCACCGCATTGTGAGGGAAAAAGCTCTTGAACTCTCCATACAACTGTGCTGCAAGTGTCTTATTGTGGCTCAATACCAGTGTAGGAATACCGAGGTTTTGGATCACATTGGCGATGGTAAAAGTCTTGCCCGAACCAGTCA
>USJF01000086.1 GCA_900554935.1 uncultured Porphyromonas sp. | reverse complement strand
CCATCTTGGAGCTTGCGTCGGAGTATGCGAGCCATATTGAAGCAAGCATCGCCCATGCTCTCTATCTCGCTGGAGATGCGGAGATAGCTCTGAACATTTCGACGCGACTCAGCACTCAGGTCGCCACTAGATAGCTCGGTGAGGTACTGCACTATCTCTATCTCCACTCTATCGCAGATCCGCTCGTACTTTTCAATACGGGTAAAGCTCTCCTCAAAGGCCACTTCATCCTCCATGTTGCTCATTTCGCGCACCATGCCGAGCATCTTTTGGGTCTTTTTGCTGTAGTTGACAATCTCCTTATTCACCTGTAGCAGAGAGAGCTCACTAGTGGAGAGCATACGAGTAGAGAGGAATTGTAGGTGAGGGTACTCCTTCTTATTCGAAATGGCTTTTGCAGGCTTGATGATGATTTCGCACGCCTTCACGATCAGAGGGACAAACCATATCATCACAAAGGTATTGACGAGGTTAAACATCGTGTGGAAGAGCGAAAGACCGATGCTAATGGCTCCAGCCATACCTAGGACGGTGCTTTGTATCTGGAGCATCTCTGTATCTTGGAGGGGACCACCCTTAGTAATCAGTGCCATATCGCTAGGCGAGTATTGGGCATTGAGGTCGGAGATGAGAGGGAAAAGTTCGCGAGGGTCATAGCCTCCCATGCGCTCTACTATCCCAGAAACCATATTTACGGCTGGGAAAAAGAGGAATAGCACCCAGACCACACCTAGAACGTTGAATAGTGTGTGAGATACCGCAGCTCGCTTAGCATTGACACTTGCACTAAGTGCAGCTAGGTTGGCAGTAATAGTGGTACCGATATTCTCTCCTAGGATCATCGCTGCACCCATAGAGAAAGGAATCCACCCTTGGCTACACATCACAAGGGTGATAGCTACTGTGGCACTCGAGCTCTGCACCAAGAAGGTGAGGATAGTACCAATCAGCAGGAAGAGTAGCACTGAACCGAAGCCCATATTGGTGTATTTCTGCAGAAAGGCAAGTGCCTCAGGGTTATTCTGTAGGTCGGGCATTGAATCTTTGAGAAATTGTAGCCCAAGGAAAAGGAGTGCAAAACCGAGGATAAAGTCGCCCCAAGAATTATAACTCTGCTTCTTTGAAAAGATAAATGGAATGGCTACAGCGATCAAAGGCACGGCAAAGGCACTGATATCTACCTTAAAGCCAAGAAGCGAGATGATCCATGCGGTGACGGTAGTACCGATATTGGCACCCATAATTACGCTGACTGCCTGGGCTAGGTTGAGTAGAGAGGCATTGGCAAAGCTGACTACCATCAAGGTGGTGGCCGAAGAGGATTGTACCAGTGCTGTAATCAATATACCTGTAAATACTCCGAAGACGCGGTTGGAGGTCATCGCTGCAAGAATGCTCTTCATGCGGTCTCCAGCTACCTTTTGTAGGCCCTCACTCATAATCTTCATTCCGTAGAGGAAAAGGCCGAGCGAACCTATTAGGTAGATAAAATCTAGTATTCCGTAATCCATTTCTTTAGTATGTTGGATAGCTTATTAAAATATTTGCTTTTGCAAACTTACCCAATTCGCACTATAGCTCCAAAGATATACTAATGATATTTGCCGTAAAGCTAAAATATCAGAATAGCTGACTGAGTATCTCGGGAGATTGTAGGGTACCAAGATCGGGAAAATGATAAGCGAGAAAGTCCAGGAGAAGCTGTAGGAGAAGGTTGCGCTCCTGCCCAGTAAGTGGTAGCTCCTCAGGCGCTGGTGTACTGATGAATTGGTAGAGTAGGGCGGAGGCATAGGCTTTCCCTTGTTCTTCAGGACCCCATGAAAGGCGAAAACTCCCTTCGGAGAAGTCGAGCAAGCTACCAGGTCTATAGGTTTCGCTCTGTGGAAGGATGCCTAGATAGTGGAGTAGACCTGCCATTAGTCGCAGATGAAAGGAGCTAATCCCTCTGTCGCTGAGCCCTTCCAACCCCTTTATTTCATCTCTCAAATAGCTGTACATGGCGCTATCGGCGCCGCTCGAACGAAGTAGACGGGTGAGTAGCTCTACGGTAAAGAGAGCTACGGCATTGGCTACAGGCTCTATTGATGGTCGCAGAGGGCGGTGGATAATCTCCTGCTCTCGAGGCATCTGAATCCCACGATTGGGTAGATAGTCGAGTGTGACCCTGAGGATTGATAGGGGTATAAAGAAGGCATTCGTTCGACTTCCTCTCCGGGAAGCCGAACGAATGCACTTAAAGGAGAGTGCACCAAAGCACTCACTATAGGTGGATACGATACTGGCATTGTCGGAGTAGCGTACTGCACCGAGTACGATCAGCTCTGTCTCTGTCAGCATCGCCTTCTATCAGGATTATAGCTCTTTTAGTGTACGAACCAGTAGATCCCACGTCTTCTCAACCGTGGCGATATTTAACCGCTCATCAGGAGAGTGTGGCGACTTAATCGTAGGCCCGAAGCTGATCATCTGTGTCTTTGGCATTACTCCTTGGAGGATGCCGCACTCCAGACCAGCGTGCATTACCTTCACTGGTATCTCCGTCCCATTGATCTCCCTGAAGACCTTCTTCATCACTTCAAGTACGTGAGAGTGGGCATCTGGTTGCCATCCATTGTATGGTGCGGCAAATTCTACCTCAGCTCCAATAAGAGAGAAGGCACTCTCTATGCTCGAAGCTACCATCTCCTTACGGCTTTCGCTGGAGCTGCGGGTAAGGAAAGTTATGGCCAGTTTGCCACCTCCCAATTGGATCGCTGCAAGGTTGCTAGAAGCCTCTACTGTATCAGGGAAATCAGTAAGATAGGTGATAGGGCCATTCTGCACTGCCTCTACCGCCTGTATCACATTATCGGCAATCTCTTGAGGTACAACATGTGCTGGGGTCTCCTTCAGGCGCTCAACGCTCATCTTGATGCCCTCTTCTATGCCCTTGTACTCCTTAATATATAGCGCCTCAAACTCCTTCACAAGAGCCTCTAGCTCGCTCAGCTCCTCCTCAGGAATCGTTACCACCACCCAAGCCTCACGTGGGATAGCATTACGGAGTGAGCCACCTTGTAGCTCAGCTATAGATAGGTCTAGCCTTTCGATCGCCTTCTTTAGGAAGCGTGCGATCATCTTATTGGCATTACCTCTACCGAGGGCGATATCTACACCAGAGTGTCCACCCTTTAGTCCATTCAGAGTTACCTTTACGGCAATATCTCCTTCAGGAGTAGGCTGGTCATCTTTGTACTCCAATTGTACATTGATATCCACGCCACCAGCGCAACCCACATACAGCTCATCTACCATCTCAGAGTCAAGGTTAAGCAAAATATCGGCCTTAGAGAATCCCTCTTTCATTCCAAAGGCTCCTACCATCCCTACCTCCTCATCAATCGTAAAGAGTGCCTCCAGCGGACCGTGCTCCAGTGTATTATCGGCCATCACAGCGAGTGCCATAGCTACGCCGATGCCATTATCTGCACCTAGAGTGGTCTCATTAGCACGAACCCACTCTCCATCTACGCGGGGCTGGATAGGATCTTTGAGGAAGTCGTGCTGGATATGATTATTCTTCTGAGGTACCATATCGAGGTGCCCTTGCATAGCCACTACAGGTCTATTTTCATACCCTTTGGTAGCTGGTTTGCGGATCAGGATATTCCCCACCTCATCAATGTGCGTCTCCAGTCCTAGCTCACGTCCGATGCCGGCAACATACTTAGCTACCTCAGCGGTGTGGCCTGTTGGGCGTGGAATTTGTGTCAGTCCATAAAAGTACTTCCACACTGGTTGTGGTTTTAAGTTCAAGATTTCGTTTGCCATGGTTTTTGGTCTTATTATTAGTTTGTTTTATCATTAGCTTTTGGCAAGATACCAAAAGGTCGCTAGATAATCAAAGTTTTTGTCCCTTGATTTTATCTATTAAGTCAGAGGTAGTAAAAGGTAAGTCGGCGATGACAGGGGCGAAAGGTCGGAGAGCGGGTAGCTCATCCAGCCCAGTACTGGCGGTTCGAGACGTTGCCAATCCTTCTGCTTTTGCACTTCAAACTCCGCTTGGCTTATGGTAGGGCGCTCCATGTCCCTCACCGCTCCAAGGTACTCCTTTGCCACCTCCCCAGGGTAGATGAGCGGTGTGGTATTGCGAGGTACTTTGGCCATCACCTCAGTTGCCTCCCACTTAAAGCCCAGTCGCTTGTAATAGTCTATGAGCCAAATCTCTGCTGGTACCAGAAAGGCAGTGGCATACCCCTCCTCCGCTAGTTCGTGTAGTATCTCTCCGATAAATTGCTTCATCACCCCCTTACCTTGCTCTGCTTTGGCCGTGCAGACACTGTAGAGATAGGCGGCACGAAGGGCTTCACCCCCATTGCTGGTGCGATAAGTATACTCCACCACCTGAGTAAAAGCGATGATATCGCCTCGGTCGTTGCCGAGGATTTTGGTCGTTTGAGGCGAAGTGAGATGCACTAACTGCAGAAGGTAATAGTCGCGATATTGCGGGCCAAAACATTCGGCAAGAAGCTGAATAATCTGCCTATTGAGCCGTTGGTCCCCACTGCTATATTCAATCCTCTTCATACGAAACAGCTACCTTGTGCTTCTCCAATATCTTCATTGGTTGGTAGGATAGCTTAGCTTTCCGAAGACCTTCCAAACCTAGGTCCTCCTCCCTATTGATACGCACATACTGCTCTGGGAGACGGCTCACAAACTCTTGATTGATAATGGTGAAAGAGCCATCGTAGTCGGTATCTGCTTTTTCGATATGCACCCCAAAGCAAGCATGGCTAATAGGCATCCCCATGGTAAAGGCCACTACCTTCCCATCTACTCTGATACAACCACCTTGTAGCCCAATCTCCTTCCACTCCTTGAGGGCCCTCAGTACCATTTGGCGCTCATCGGCCATTCCTGGTGTTGTCTCTGTATCAGCGTACCAACGATTTTCCAGAGCAATACACTCATTGGTATTTTCATCGGAGAGCGGTTCGTAGATATAGTCGGGATATTGGCGCTTAAATCGATTGATATGATTGCGCTTACTCTGAAGCTTCTTGCCCGATAGGGTCTCTAGCTTTTCACGATCATAGAGATAGTCGGCATTGTCTCTATTGCTAAATATCTTGATGGAGGTAGGGTTGGTCTGCTCCAGTAGTTCGATGGCTGAGTCTTGTACCGCCATTAGAATTAGCGGATGCCCTTCCACTTTGCTAGTATGCTCCATATCCTTCAGCACCTCCACCAGGTTTCCTTTGCCGATCGGCATGAGATAAGCTTGGTTGCCAGTCTCCCAGCTCCTAAAGCGTATCAGCATCATATCTTTGTGAAAAGCGACCGATGTGAGGTAGAGAAAGCCCCAATTGTATAGGTTCCCAAAGGAGTAGTCGCAATTGCAGTAGGGATTATCCTCCAAGTAAGCCAATATCTGATCTCTATCTGCTAGTCCTACCCTATGAAACGCTATTAAATCTGCCATTCTCTCTTTCAAATGTGTAATTATTTCCTATCATGATTTACAAAGATACCAAATTACGGTGCAATAGATAAATTGAATTATGGCCCTAGGTGCCTTAAGGTGAAAAATGGGGCAAAATATAGAGCGAAGGTTGGAGAAATTGCAGTGCCATCATAACCAATTGCTATTCAGAACTATATCAAGCTATTTGGCGAGTTTGTAACTCGGTATTTGCCCAGTTTGTAACTTCGCACTTGCTTAGTTTGTAACTCAGCATTTGCTTAGTTTGTAACTCAGAACTTGCTCAGTTTGTAACTCGTCGATAGCTTGCTTCTAAACAAAATCTTTCTCCCTTATAAGTCAATGATTCATAGCCGGTTATAGGGTCCCTTGCTCTCTGGGTATAAAAAGAAGCAAGCATCGTAAGTATTGACTTACGACGCTTGCTTCTAGCGGTATGGACGGGACTCGAACCCGCGACCCCCTGCGTGACAGGCAGGTATTCTAACCAGCTGAACTACCACAC
>USJF01000085.1 GCA_900554935.1 uncultured Porphyromonas sp. | reverse complement strand
AATATAGATAATAGACAACAACGATATATATGGGATTTTTAGACTTTATAACCAAGATATTTGGCAACAAATCACAGCGAGACCTCAAAGAGATTACGCCAATTGTAGATAAGATCAAAGAGCAGTACGAGCATGTAAAGGAGATATCACACGATCAGCTCCGTGAGCGTACCGCACAAATTCGCCAAAGCATTCAAGACGAAGTTAAACCAGAGCGCCAGCAGATCCAAGAGCTCAAAAATGGTATTGACGAACTAGACCTTCCCGAGCGTGAAGCCGCATGGGAGCAGATAGACAAGCTAGAGGAGACTATCCTCGACAAGATGGAGGAGAAGCTCAATGAGGTACTCCCCGAAGTATTTGCCATTGTCAAGAGCACCGCGCAGCGTTTTGCCGATAATCAGGAGATTGCCGTCACCGCAACCCAGTTTGACCGCGACCTCTCCATCAATCACGACTTTGTACACATAGAGGGAGATAAAGCTATCTACAAAAATGAGTGGATGGCTGGAGGTAACCTCACCAAGTGGGATATGGTTCACTACGACGTACAGCTCATAGGTGGCGTAGTATTGCACCAAGGGAAAATTGCCGAGATGGCGACAGGTGAGGGTAAGACTCTCGTTGCTACCCTTCCAGTATTCCTCAACGCACTTACCGGCAATGGAGTACACGTAGTGACCGTCAATGACTACCTCTCCAAGCGTGATGCCGAATGGATGGGACCTATCTATATGTTCCATGGCATCAGCGTCGATTGTATCGATAAGTATCAGCCCAATTCTCCAGAGCGACTTCGTGCCTACAATTGCGATATCACCTTTGGTACCAACAATGAATTTGGCTTCGACTATCTTCGTGACAATATGGCCCGCACCCCTGCCGACCTTGTCCAGCGGAAGCACAATTATGCCATTGTCGATGAGGTCGACTCCGTTCTTATCGATGATGCTCGTACACCACTCATCATTTCAGGTCCAGTAGAGAGCTCAGGTGACCAGATGTTTGAGGAGTTCCGAAGCGATGTAGAGCTAGTGGTCAATGCACAGAAAACCCTCGCCAGCCGACTCCTCACAGAGGCGCGTAAGCAGATCGCGAGCGAAGATAAGAAAGAGCGCGAGGAGGGCTTTCTCAAGCTCTACCGTAGCTTCAAAGGTCTCCCCAAAAACAAAGCCCTCATCAAATACCTCAGCGAAGAGGGTATCAAGGCAGGTATGCTAGATACCGAGGCAATCTATATGGCTGATAATAACCGCCAAATGCACATCGTCACCGACGACCTATACTTCGTAATTGATGAGAAAAACAATCAGATAGAGCTTACAGATAAAGGTATTGACCTCCTTTCTGGCAAAAACGAAGACCCCAGCTTCTTCGTCCTTCCAGATATCGCTTCTCAATTATCCGCACTAGAGAATGAGTCCCTTACAGCGGCAGAAAAGAGCGAAAAGAAAGACCAGCTCCTCACCGATTACTCCATCAAGAGCGAGCGTGTGCATACCGTACAGCAGCTACTTAAAGCCTATACACTCTTCGAGCGCGATGACCAATATGTAGTGATGGATAATAAAGTGATGATCGTCGATGAGCAGACCGGACGTATCATGGATGGTCGTCGCTACTCCGATGGGCTTCACCAAGCCATCGAGGCAAAGGAACACGTCAAAGTAGAGGCTGCCTCCCAAACCAAAGCCACCATCACGCTCCAAAATTACTTCCGTATGTACCACAAGCTGGCAGGTATGACCGGTACCGCCGAGACCGAGGCCAAGGAGTTTTGGGATATCTACAAACTAGATGTAGTGGTGATCCCAACCAATAGACCGATTGCTCGTATCGATGAAAACGACCGTATCTACAAGACCGCCAGAGCCAAGTATGCTGCCATCATAGATGAAATTGAGCGCCTAATCAATATCGGTCGCCCTGTACTCGTTGGTACCACCTCAGTCGAGACCTCCGAATTGCTCAGCAAGATGCTCACACTCCGCAAGATTCCACACCAAGTCCTCAATGCCAAGCTCCACCAAAAAGAGGCTGAGATTGTGGCAGAGGCAGGTAAGAAGAGTACCGTCACCATCGCCACCAACATGGCAGGTCGTGGTACCGATATCAAGCTCTCTCCTGAAGTAAAAGAGGCAGGTGGTCTCGCCATCATCGGTACCGAGCGCCACGAAAGCCGCCGTGTGGATAGGCAGCTACGTGGTCGTGCCGGCCGTCAGGGCGACCCCGGTTCTTCAGTCTTCTTCATCTCCTTTGAGGATAAGTTGATGCGTCTATTCGGGTCCGATCGAATGGCAAGGATCCTCTCTACTATGGGACTAAAAGACGATGATATGCTCGAGAGCAAGCAACTATCCAAGCAAGTAGAGAACGCACAGAAAAAGGTAGAAGAGAATAACTACGGTGTCCGCAAGCATCTGCTCGATTACGACGATGTAAAGAATGCACAGCGTAAAGTGATCTATACCCGTCGTAACCACGCACTGATGGGCGAGCGTATTGGGCTAGACGTACTCAATACCCTTACCCAGACTGCCGAAAGCCTTACCGATGGGGCACCTGAGATGCCATTTGAAGAGTTCAAGCAAAGCGTATTCAAAGCCTTCTCTACCGAGCTACCACTCACCGAGGAGCAGTATAAGCGTAGCAACCCCGACCAATTGGTAGATGCTATTATGGAGGAGGTACTTGCCAATCTCAAGCGCCGCTCCGCACGTATGGCCGAAGTCACCTACCCAGTACTCAAAGCCTTCTACGAGCAGCACGGCGATAATGTAGAGCGCATAGCCATACCAGTAACCGATGGTAGATTGGGCTACAACGTTGTCACCAACCTAAAGGAAGCGGTAGAGACCGAAGGCAAGAGCGTTGCCAAAGCCTTCCAAAAGACCATCCTCCTCTATACCATCGACGAGGCGTGGGAGCGCCACCTACTCGCTATGGACGAGCTTCAAAATGCGGTTCGCAACGTTTCCTACGAGAATAAAGACCCACTAGTGATCTTCAAAGTAGAGGCCTACGAACTATTCCGCTCAATGGTGATAGAGATGAATCAAAAAGCCTCCGAGATCATCATGCGTGGTCACGTCAATATCGCCCCCCAGCAAGAGGATGATCAGCGTAGGGTAGATGTGCGTGAGCAGCGAGAAGACCCAAGAGCCAATAAACGCAGACGCTACCAAGAGCAAAAAGACGACTACGAAGCAGCTCAGCAAGCTCGCTACGAGGCAGGTCAGGCTGCCAGCCAACAGCCACAAAAGACCCAGCCATATATCGCAGAGCAAAAGATTGGTCGCAACGACCCTTGTCCTTGTGGAAGTGGGAAGAAGTTCAAGAATTGTCACGGCCGCAACCTTTAATAAAGATATAAGCTATGATACATTCTATGACAGGCTTCGGAAAGGCCGAAGCCTCCACCCCCACTCAAAAGATCACCGTAGAGATTCGCTCCATCAATAGCAAGCAGGCCGATATCAGCCTCCGCTTTCCTCAGGAGATACGCCATATAGAGCTAGCGGCACGCAAGAGAGTTATCGAAAAGCTACAGCGTGGCAAGATAGATATCTTCATCAGCTTTGAGCAACTCCATACAGAGCCCAGCCTACAGCTCAATAGCGAGCTAGGCAAGCAGTATTGGCAGTTACTCAAAGAGTTTAGCGAGAGCACCTCCATCCCACTACCTACCGACCCCATGCGAATGGTACTCAATATGCCAGGGGTGATGAATACCGAGAGCTCCACCTCCGAAAAAGAGACCCAAGACCTCGAGAATATCACCATGCAGGCAGTGGAAGAGGCGTGCGATAGGCTCAATGAATTCAGGCTACAAGAGGGCAAGTCGCTCTACAACGGCTTCATTAAAAACGTCCAGACCATCGCACAGCTTCTTGATAGCGTAGCCCCATACGAAGCAGAGCGCATCACCGAGATCCGCCAAAGGATCGAAGAGGGCCTAAGCAAGTATGTCGATGTCGAATACGATCGCTCACGCTTGGAGCAAGAGATGATCTACTACATTGAGAAGCTAGATGTGAATGAAGAAAAAAATAGACTTCGCAACCACATCAAGTACTTCATTGAGACACTAGATCACGAAGAGGTAGGCCAGGGACGAAAACTCGGCTTTATAGCTCAAGAGATGGGGCGAGAGATCAATACCCTAGGCTCCAAGAGCAACCACGCCACACTCCAGAAGATTGTGGTTAAGATGAAAGACGAACTAGAGCAGATCAAAGAGCAAGTCCTCAACGTGCTCTAATAAAGCAATACCATAGCATATAGCACTATGTCTGGCAAACTGATCATATTCTCCGCACCTAGTGGCTCAGGGAAGAGTACCATCATCGACCAATTGACCAGCAAGCACGGTCTCCGTGGACACTTCTCCATATCAGCCACCTCCAGAGCCCCTCGAGGAGAGGAGCGAGATGGCATCCACTACCACTTCCTCACCACAGAGGAGTTTAAGCAACGCATCTCCCTAGGAGACTTCCTCGAATATGAGGAAGTCTACGAAGGGTGCTTCTACGGCACACTGAGAAGCGAGATAGATGATACCCTTGCAAGGGGCGAGACAGCACTACTCGATATTGATGTCAAAGGTGCACTCAATATCAAGAAAGCCTACGGCGACCAAGCACTCACGCTATTCATACAGCCACCAAGCATTGATGCCCTTCGCCAACGATTGGAGTCCAGAGGCACCGACTCCCCCGAGAAGATAGCAGAGCGACTAGCCAAGGCAGAAACAGAGCTGAGCTACGCACCCCTCTTTGACCGAAAAATCATCAATGACCAGCTGGATGTCGCTTGCCACGAAGCAGCCGAGATCATTCAGCGATTTATTGAGGGCGAGAGACGCATACTGCTATTCCCCGGCTCATTCAATCCCATGCACGTAGGCCACCTCTCACTCGCCAATTATTTGGTAGAGAAGTACTCCGATCGCTTCGATGAAGTATGGCTACTCCTCACACCTGCCAGCCCCTTTAAGGAAGATCGCACACAGCTCCCTACCCCCTTTAGGGCAGAGTGGATTCAGCACCTCATCCAGCACTATCCCAAGCTACGATTGTCACAAGAAGAGGAAGAACTCACCCCACCCTACTACACCATCAACACTATCCGGCACCTCAAGAGTAAGTACCCAAAGAGCCACTTTACACTCCTAATAGGTGCCGATAGCCTAATGACACTACCCAAGTGGCACAAGGCAGAAGAGCTTCTCCAAGAGCTTCCCATCATCGCCTACCCACGTCCAGGATATACCCTAGAGAATATCCCTAAAGAGGTGAGCGACAAGGTAGAAGTCCTCAAAGAGGTCCCAACCTTCAATATCTCCAGCACAGAGATACGCGAGATGCTACTTAAGGGCAAGGCACTCCCCTTCCTCCTCTCTCCAGAGCTCACCCATCCTCTCTACCGACAGCTCCACCTACACCTTCTCCAGCTTAAGCATTAAGACAAAAAAACTCCTACACTGTAGCTACATTTAGAGGGTTATACAAGCAATCGACAAGGCTTCTATAATCCCCTAAAAACCAATAGTATAGGAAAATCATAGAGAGCGACCGTATCAAAGCACTTGCCGAGTTACAAACTCAGCATTTACTCAGTTACAAACTCCGCCATTACTCAGTTACAAACTCCGCATTTGCTGAGTTACAAACTCGCACACGCTGCACACAGCATAATTCTTCGTAGTGCGTAGCTCTTGGCAACACACTAAAAAAAGAGTGGTCTTACATTGATTATTTTTGTAAATTTGGCTATCTTAATTGAGAAGAGTTTACTGTTAGAGCATACGTTTTTTATTGTATCACTTAATATAAAATTAGAATTATGAACGAAATCTTTACCAACTTCAAGGAGATCATGACCCAAAAGTATGCTACCTTTAGTGGTAGGGCGGGCAGGAAAGAGTATTGGCTATTTCAGCTGTTTAATTTTAGGCGTATAGGTCAAAAATGTTGGTAAAACTGGTGATTAGTTGATTTGTTAATG
>USJF01000084.1 GCA_900554935.1 uncultured Porphyromonas sp. | reverse complement strand
AGCCATTCCCCGCATCGGCTCCACTGCCACAGCCATTATGGGAGTGCTCGAGCCACTTACCGCCGTAGTGGTAGGCATAACGGTACTAGGTGAGGAGCTAACACTCCAAAGCACCCTCGGCATTGGTGCGGTACTCATCGCCGTCGCCCTACTAGTAAGCGAAAAGCGGACCAGTAAGTAGCTACCTTCTCCGATACCTCCTACCTTGTTGCTTCATCTCACTAGCCTTCACCCCACTCCCCATATTATTAAAGCGATAGCTGAAAGTAAGCATCACGTAAGAGGTAATCCCATTGACCTCAGTATCAGTAATGCGATCTAGCGCAAATTGCCTCATAAAAGTGGTGCGTTGCTGTAGTAGGTCATAGCCAGATAACTGTAGCGTGCCCCGCTGCTCCTTCAAGAAAGACCAACTGACCGAGGCATCGAGCAACCAGAAGTTGCGCCTCAATTGATCCTGATAGCCCGAAGCATTCTGGTAGGTGAGTTTAGAGGTCAAAGATACCCCAAAAGGTAGAGTGACCACAGCCTCACCATAAGTATTGTAATCCCACGTATGGCTATCCATCTCCGTAGCGATACTATTCTTTGCCTGTTGCATCATCCCAAAGCCACCCAATGTAGCTTGGAGCCACGAGCCACTCCAGGTAATTCTCTGCGAGAGATTAGGTCGCCACACATCAGATCTATTCAGTACTTCATTCACAAAACCCTTATTACGCGAATAGCTCATCCTTCCGAAAGTAAAGCTGGTCCACTTAGAGGAAGGACCACCAATCGGTAAGCTCAGCATAAACCCACCATAAAGCGATTGATTGCCACTGATATTTTGGTAGCCCGTCAGTCGCACCCCAGTGCTTGGGTCGATCTTCTGTATCGGTGCCACCGCATTATTCGTGAGATCCCATCCCCACATCATATTGAGGCTTTGTCGCGCCATCGGTCTATTGAAGTTGAAACTCGCCCAAACACTATGCGAAAAAGAGGGGAGCAACTCCGGATTACCCTGCACTTGCGCTAGCGGAGAGATAATTACTATCGCAGGATTGAGCTGACTCATTGATGGTTGCCTTGTACGACCACTATACTTGATATTGACCTGCAGAGAGTCCGAAGGCCGGCACTCCAGAATAGCGATAGGCGCATAGTTCCACACCGTCCGTTGCTTGTCAAAAGTCACCTCACCCCCCTGCGTAGAGATGGTGTGCGTAGTACTCGGATTGACCGATACACCGGCATAAAGAAAACTTTTATTGGCCAGCTTGTAGCGCAAACGTGCCTGCATCCGATGGGTAAAGTAACTATTCTTGGAGCCTCTCGAGTAGATCCGATCCAGCACACTATATTCCCCAGTTGCATCCTTATTGAAGGTCGATTGGTCATTCTCCCTTCGCCCGAAGTTAGCATCATACATCAATTGAAGGGCCCACGTCTTACTAAAGGGTTCAAGATAGGCGATACGGAAGCGTCCCGAAGCCCCACGATCGAAAGAAGAGAGTCGCTGATCACGCTGATCCACCTTATTGGTCTGCCGAAAAGAGGTCTTAGAGAGTTGAAGCCCAGCGCCATTCGAGCCATTGAACTGGTACGAGAGCCGGCCATAGATATTGCGACCTAGCTCATTAAAAGTATGGCGAAAGTGGAGATCGCCACTCGCCTCATAAGACTTATCGCGATTGGTCCGCTCCGACTCTCCGTCATTGATCGCAGCCCCTTGGCGACTTGTTGTCTGGAATTGAGAGCTATTATTCAATCGCTGCCAATTATATTGAAACGACGGCTCAAAGACAAGCATCGTAGCTTCGCTCGGAGTCCACTCCATACGACCATTGAGATTGCCCCCCTCACTCCGCCGGAAGTTTTGAAAGTGATTTACCTCGTTATTGGCCTTCTCACCGCCCAGCAATTGAGTAGTCCTCGTCTTACCGACCACTGAGTAATCACTACTATTGAAAAAGGCCTCTGCCGTCACCTTGAGCGTTTTATTGAGCAAAAGGTCATCATAATTACCACCGATTCTACGCGTCGTCTCCTCCCCTCTGCCCCTACGCACACCATCGACATTATTGAGCTCACCAATGATCGTATAGCGAGCATCGTGATCAAATAAATTGAGCAGTACATTGGAGGTATACCGCTGCTGAGTACCATATCCGCCCGATAGATTAGCGATCACACCTCGCTTCTTATCCTCCTTGATCTCCAGATTGAGCACCTTGATTTTCTCCCCATCATTCATGCCAGTAAGGCGCGTTTCATCCGACTTTTTATCCACCACCTGCACATTCTTAATCATATCGGAGGGGAGGTTTTTCGTAGCCATCTGAGGATCCTTCCCAAAGAAAGTACGCCCATCCATCTCAATATGCTCTATCGCTTCGCCATTGTAGGTGATATTGCCATCATCATCGATCGCCATGCCTGGGATACGCCGGAGCAACTCCTCCAAGCTGGCCCCCTGACGCATCCTAAAGGCAGCCGCATTAAATTGGATAGTATCTTGCTTCACCGTCATCGGCGTTGCCTGCCCTGTCACCTCAAGTACCCCAAGCCTTGTCACCGCCTCAGAGAGGTAAATCGGCCCTAAGTCCACACTCTTATTCACCACCTCCACCTCTTTGTAGAGTGGCTCCAAGCCCAAAAAGCTGATGTGCAGAAGGTACTTGCCAGGGGCTATATTTGCAAGTGCAAACTGACCTTTGGTACTGGTAGAAATACCAGATACATAGAGCGAGTCGGACTGCTGCAAAAGCCTAACTCCCGCTCCTACTATCGCCTCCTTCGTGCTCTCTTCATATACGACGCCCTTAATAGAATAGTGTTTTTGCTGTGCCGACGCCACCATCGACATCAGCAGAGCCCCCATGATCCATATCCACCTCCTCATCACCTCAGATTTTGCTGTAGTTAATTGTTGGTACTTGCTTGAGTAGCCTTTGGATGCCAGTGCATCACGAAAGTTTAAGGATACCCTTACTTCTCCGCAAGTAAAGCACCTCTACGAGGGTCTCCTCAAGTGAGCTACACCCTCCATAAACCGAAGCGATGGCCGAGTTACAAACTCCACGATCACTGAGTTACAAACTCCACATTCACTGAGTTACAAACTCCTCGATCGCTGAGTTACAAACTCCTCGATCGCTGAGTTACAAACTCGACAGTAGCCGATATACAGAGGGGTTACGCATTAGAAAAATCGGCGTATAGGTCAAAATGGTGGGTAAAACAGCCTAATAGCCATTTTCGTACTGAAGTATAGGTCAAAATGGTGGGCGAAGTAGAAGAAAAAAACAGATACCTTTGTTCGTTGACCTGAAACGTAGCCGGCTCTGCAGGGGTGCAACCGGTGAGGGATACGGTCAATGGAGTCAGAACAGTTTACACTGACAGGGGAGGGGTACTATTGCCCCTCCTCTTTTTTGGATGTAAACTGGGCGATATCCCTATGCCTAAAAACCCATCCACGAATCGTTTCTTGTGAGCTTGGGACATTCCATTATGCGCTCTAAGACGGCTTTTGAGTGCAGTAAATAGCCCTTCAATGGCGTTATTGGTTTTAGGGATCTGTATATCCGGATGTTCCTCGTAAGTAAAGAGTGTAGGGAGGTATTGACGAAAGGAAAAGTGGGCTGATCTAAGTGATTTGTGCGTGTATTGCCATTTGCCGTTTTCATCATTTATGGTCTTCTCCTTGAGAAAAGTATCCCACTTGGTCTCCCACTTTTTGAGCTGCGAGCAGAATGTGATATGGGACATCTTTCCTACACTCATAGCAAGTGCCAGAAGCTCTTGAGACGCCGGTAGTTTGGGTCGAAGAGTAAGTTTTCGTCGGACGATTGCGATAAAGTGATACTGGCACATTTGTGTGGGAAAATGCTTCAGTGCCACGTCAAGACCGACTCCTCCATCAGTTACCACTGCCAATATCTTATAGCCCCCTTCCTCTATCTTTTTAAGGGCTGTTGCGTAGTCCACTTTGCTTTCGTGAGAGATCCACTCCCGATAGAGTACGCAACCACTTTTATCGTCCAACGCAACGATTAGTCCTTGGTTTCTACCCCAATACGTCGCATCTATGTGAATAACTCCCTCGCTTAATATGGGCGTCTTAAAGTCAACTGAGACCTCCTGAAGTCTCCGTTTTATCGTGCTCGGACTTACTCCAAGTGCTTCCGCGATTTTAGCCTGCGATAAGCCACTCTGGTACAAGTCCCATATCTGCTCCTTACTTATGTGCCTTTTTCCTGTGAACGATGAGCCACAGTTCTTGCACAAATATCTCTTGTGTGTACCCCTGCGTCCATGACTAATCACACTGAGGCTCCCACACTTCGGACATTTTTTGGTTCATTTTTTCGCCTTTTCAAATGCTCAAAGATACGATAAACACTGGCTTATCCCCCTGTATCACCCACCGTTTTGACCTATACATTCGCGTTGGCTCACTTTTAACACTTCAAAGCTTTTCAAACCCTTATATGTCTCTCTATACCTAGAAAAGACCTTTAACTCACCCACCATTTTGACCTATAAGTCTATAATAATAAGGGAGCGAAAGAGAATCTCTTTCGCTCCCTTATTTAAGGAAGATCTACGGGTCAATACATATAACCGATGGACAGAAAGACGGTATGAGACTGACCATAAGGGGTCACATTCTTGTAGTTGTCAGCTGCCATCTCATCTGCATCCTTGATGGGGAAGCCATACTTGTATCCGGCACCGAAGAAGAGCATATTCCCATACTTCAAGGGGATGCCAAAGTCGCACCTTACGAGCGGTCCAGCACTGATCAGGCTGTAGTCGGAGTGAAGGTCACCGGTAACACATCCACTCAGGGAAGGAATGACATATACAGACTTTAGGTCAAGCGGCACCTGCAGACCCGCAAAAGCATTGAAGCTAAAAAGGGTCACTCGCTTGATGAACTCCTGAGGTACCTCCACTTCCTTGCGATCTTTCAACAAGAAGCTCGGATCCTCCGTTATCAGTGCCGTATCATCCACGAGGCAGGGCTGATTGAACCCTAAAGACCCGCCATAAGTGAAGTACGTCCCGAGGGATGAGCGGAGCCCGAGGTAGGAGGCCATCCCAAAGTGTGGCGTTAGGTTTTTAGCCAGATCCGCAGTGTAGATAAGCTCGCCTGACAGCGCACCCGTGACCATCTTATGTGGTGGCAGAGCGAGGACTTGACCCCGGTCATCCTTAATGACCAGCTCACCCTTGCGGTGAGGATCGTAGTACTTCACCACCTTATCTATGTCCTCAAACTCCCACTTCAGTCCTCTCACATAGCTACAGAGCTCCGGATCATCGGCAAGGAATCTGACCACTCCGCCTCTAAACTGAGATCCTTCATAGTTGATCCCGTGTACCAGAGCAACCTTTCTTAGGATACCTCCGCGTTTCTCCAAGAATAGTGGGAAGCTGGGCTTTACCACAGCCATACTTCCTCCACTACGTATGATCCGCTGCTCGTTGCCGATGAAGAAGATGTCCCCATTCTCATCAATCTTGTACGAAGAGGCCAGGAGGTAGGCCGTAAGCTCAGGTCCCCTATCTACGAGAGTCATCCATGCGGCATTGCGTTGCAGGAAGGTGGAGAACTTTTTGTACTCAAAGCGATAGCTCGAGTCCGGTTTCTTGGGGTTGCTTAGCTCGATGCCTTTCAGGTCCTCGGACTTGAAGGTGCCGGCTGAATGGGCGAGGGCGAGGTCATCGAAGAGCTTGAGCTCCTTGTCCCCCGACATAGGCATCCTAAGATACCCTGTGTAGGTAGCTCCTTCCTTGGTCTCCAATTGCGCCTTGCAGACATCCCTTGGCTCCGAGGTGAAGAGCTTCATCAAGCCACAGCCTGAGAGAAGCATCATAAGCCCGATCAGGATCGATAAGTTATATGCCAGTTTCATAATAATAACGAAATGAATAGGATAGGTAATCGGCTATCTATGCAACCTGTATTGCAACTCAATAACCACGTTACAAAGGTAATAAAAAGAGGCGTATAGGTCAAAATGGTGGGTAAAACAGCCTAATAGCCATTTTCGTACTGAA
>USJF01000083.1 GCA_900554935.1 uncultured Porphyromonas sp. | reverse complement strand
GCATGCCATTGTAGTGACTGAGGGGGAGCAAAATAAAAAGTCGATCACAGGGACGATTGCCTACAATCCAGCCGTTGCCGGATGCTATGCCGCTTATGTAGCTATTGACCACCTAATAAAGTAAAAGGAATGGGAGCAAAATCACTCATCAAAGTGGAGGGCCTCCACAAGAGCTTCGGGACACTAGAGATCTTGAAAGGGATAAATATGGAGGTATCGGAGGGCGAGATTGTGGCGATTGTAGGAGCTAGTGGAGCGGGCAAAACCACACTACTACAGATTATTGGCACACTGGATAAGCCCGACCGTGGGACTGTAGAGATAGGTGGGGTGAAGGTGCACGAGCTTAGTCGAGATGAGCAGTCGGACTTCCGCAATCGGCAAATGGGCTTCGTATTTCAGTCGCACCAGCTTCTGCCAGAGTTTACAGCGATAGAGAATGTAGCTATCCCCAGCATGATCGCTGGCGTGAGCAAAAAGGAGTCTCTGGCAAAGGCCAAGACGATCCTCGACAAACTAGGCATGAGTCACCGCCTTGACCACCGACCAGCCAAACTGAGTGGAGGGGAGAAGCAGCGAGTAGCTGTCGCAAGAGCACTTATCAATAACCCACTTCTGATCCTGGCCGATGAGCCGACGGGTGCACTCGATAGCGATAATCGGCGTGAGCTACATGCTATCTTTCACCAATTGAATGAGGAGGAGGGGCAGACGTTTCTTATCGTTTCGCACGACCCTGAGATTTCGGCGGTTACCCATCGTACCATCAAGCTAGAGGATGGCATTATCAAAGAGTAGGCTATGGGAGGAATCACAAAAGGCGATCGCAAGATGCTGATTTGGCTGCTCGTACTTCTTCTAGGGCTGATGGGCTATATCTATTTTAGTGGACAAAGTAGTGCTGAAGTGAAGCGCGAGGAGCCACAAGACTTCCAAGCTCGCGACACCACATATATAGAGGTAGGGAGCCTTACCGATACAGCACAAGTGAAGCCAAAAGCACCTGCCAACACGGCCCCAATCCGCACGGCACGATATCCAGGCCCACCGACACGCATGCAGTATCCCAAAAAACTTGAGAAGGGTGCCACGATAGACCTCAATAGTGCTGATACCCTACTCCTCATACGGGTACCAGGGATTGGTGCCTCTTTTGCTCGCAGGATCTACAAGTACCGCCAAATGCTGGGAGGCTATTATGTAGTAGAGCAATTGCAAGAGGTTTATGGTATGGATCGGGAGCGGTACGACCAGATTGCCCCTTACTTTCGGATAAAGACCGCCCCCATGCCAATCGCTATTAGCCGAGATAGTATTCCCCGCCACCCCTACCTCCAATGGCGCCACACGAGGGTGCTTAAAGAGCTCTTCCGAAGTGGCAAAGAACCCACTTGGAAGGCACTGATGGAGAGCCGACAATTTTCCACCGACGACTCCCTCCGCCTCGCCCCCTACCTCCCTATAAAGTAACCTATTTTCACACCTTCGCCCCCTACTTAAGTGACTAAATCCACAAAGTCTCGGAAAAAGATGCGGAATACTCTAAAAAATAGTAAGTTTGCAAGGAATAATACTTTAATAAGTTTCGTTTAAGAACTATATGGCTAATGTAATTAAGACCAAGAAAGGACTCGACATCCGCCTTGTGGGAGAGGCTCCCAAAGTTGAGGTGAGTGTAGGAGAGGTCCATTCGTACGGTGTATCGCCTGATAACTTCCCTGGGTTTGTGCCCAGGCTAGAGGTGCAGGTAGGTGACCGTGTACAAGCAGGCTCACCACTGCTTTATCACAAGGAGGCCCCAATGCTCAAGCTTACGGCTCCTGTTAGTGGTGAGGTGACCCAAGTGTGTCGTGGTGCCAAGCGTAAGATCCTCTACATTGAGGTGAAACCCGACTCTGCTATTGAGTACAAGCAATTTGACACTCAAGGTATTGAGAGTAAAAGTGCCGAGGAGGTGCTCTCTCTACTCGGTGAGAGTGGTTTTTTGGCACTCTTCCGCAATCGTCCTTACGATAGAATAGTGGATCCTACTAAAACCCCAAGGGATATCTATGTAACAGCTTATCAGAGCGCCCCATTGGAGGGTGATGCTCTGGAGCTAATCGCTGAGGATAAGGCTTATCTACAGAAGGCGATAGACCTGCTTAGTCGTCTTACCATTGGCCGAGTACATATCAGCGTTAAGGCTGGCAGTGGGCTCTCACTTACCAATTGTGAGATCCACGAGATGCAAGGCGCTCACCCTATTGGCAATGCTAGTGTGGTGATTAATCACACTAGGCCTATCAACAAGGGCGAGAATGTATGGGTCATCGGCATCACTGAGCTTGCACTACTTGGACGGTTCCTAGCTACAGGTAAGGTAGATATGAGCCGAAAGGTGGTATTTGCTGGTTCTCGTATGGAGAGTGCAGGGTATGCGAAAGTAATCTCTGGTGCCGATGTGGCTCAGCTTTGCCAAAATAAGCTGGATACGAAGCGTGGCAATGTTCGTCTGATTGATGGCAATGTACTCACAGGTACCCAAGTAGTGGGTGACTACCGATACCTTAGCCCATTTCACAGCCTGATCACTGCCATTCCAGAAGGCGATGAGACTAATGAACTATTTGGCTGGGCCTCTATTAGTCCAAAGCGCTTCAGCGTTAATAGGAGTTATCCAAGTGCTTTCTTCGGTCTTTCAAGGGCTCACGACCTAGATGCACGTATCAAGGGTGGTCCAAGAGCGATCATTGTGAGCAACGAATACGATAAGGTCTTCCCTCTAGATATCTTCCCTGAGTATCTCATCAAGTCGGTAATAGCCTTTGATATCGACAAGATGGAGGAGTTAGGCATCTATGAAGTGGCTCCAGAGGACTTTGCTCTTTGCGAGTTTGTGGATACCTCCAAACTGGAGCTCCAATACATTATCCGCAAGGGACTAGACCAGCTCTACAAGGAGCTCAACTAGTCTACTGAATGGAATATAAAGAATAACGATATAAGGATTTACTGCTTTGAACGGTTTAAGAAAATATCTAGACAAGATCAAGCCTAATTTTGAGAAGGGTGGCAAGCTATCGGCACTATGGTCCACCTTCGAAGGCTTTGAGACCTTTCTTTTCGTCCCCAATACGACGAGCAAGCGTGGCGTCCATATTCACGATGCCAATGACTCTAAGAGGACGATGATTGTTGTGGTACTGGCACTGATACCGGCCCTCCTATTTGGGATGTACAATGTCGGCTACCAGCACTACCTAGTGACGGGTCAAGAGGTGGGTTTCTGGCCTACTTTCTGGTACGGTTTCCTCTCTGTGCTACCACAGATCATTGTGAGCTATGTAGTAGGACTGGGGATTGAGTTTGCTGTAGCACAATACAAGCACGAGGAGATTGCCGAGGGCTTCCTCGTATCGGGACTATTGATTCCTATGATAGTTCCTGTAGAGACTCCACTGTGGCAGATTGCAGTGGCTACTGCCTTTGCCGTGGTCTTTGCTAAGGAGGTATTTGGTGGTACTGGCTACAATGTATTCAATGTAGCGCTTGTGACCCGTGCTTTTCTATTCTTTGCCTACCCTGCTCAGATGTCGGGCGATAGCGTATTCATCCGCACTGGCAAAGCCTTTGGCTTAGGTGGCGATGCAGCTACGATTGATGCCTATACTGGTGCTACTCCTCTCGGACAAGCTGGTTTGGCTGAAGGCGCTCCTGCCATCACCAATGCCGTTGGTGAGCCTATTGGCACTTTGGATTACTTTATTGGACTGATTCCAGGTTCTATTGGAGAGACTTCCACCTTAGCCATCTTGATCGGTGCTTTATTACTTCTGATCACTGGAGTAGCTAGCTGGAAGATAATGGTTTCTGTCTTTGGCGGAGGTTTCCTTACCGCCCTTCTTTACAATGCTATCGGTGGCAATGGCGTGATGCTTCTACCTGCTATTGACCATATACTCCTAGGTGGCTTCGCCTTTGGTGCCGTGTTTATGGCTACCGACCCTGTCACTTCATCACGTACTGAGACTGGCAAGTGGATTTATGGTCTGCTGATAGGGTTCTTCGCAGTATCTATCCGCGCCCTCAACCCTGGTTATCCAGAGGGTATGATGCTAGCCATCTTGCTGATGAACGTCTTCGCACCTCTCATCGACTACTACGTGGTAGATGCCAATATCCAGAGACGACTCAAGCGTACCAAAGCAGCCACTGCAGCTGTAGAGAGTAGGTAAATGGGAGTTGCTCCTATATTTATAAGTAAGAGACTGAATTAAAGACAATGAATAAAAATAGTAATACCTACGTCATCCTCTACTCCGCTATTATGGTGATCCTAGTAGCGGTAGGGCTTGCCTTTACCTCTCAGGTACTCAAGGAGAAGCAGACAGAGAATGTCAATAAAGACACTATGGCACAGATCCTAGCAGCCCTCAAGCTACACCCCGAGGATGTACCTGCTACTTACCATGCAGTGATCAAGGAAGCATTTCTAGTAGATAAGGATGGTCAGATCGTCCCTGATAGCGAGGGGACAGATGTCAAAGACAAAGCTTTCACCAAAGACCTTGCCGAGATTGGTGATGGCATAGCACCCGTATTCGTAGCCGATGTTGATGGAGCTACCAAATACATACTTGGCCTTCACGGTGCCGGGCTATGGGGCCCTATCTGGGGCTATATCGCGCTTGACGACGATGCCAGCACCGTCTACGGCATCAACCTTTCCCACGCTAGTGAGACCCCAGGGCTTGGTGCCGAAATCGCCAGCTACGATCACTTCAGAAAGCACTTTGAGGGGCTAGAAATCTACAAAGATGGCAACTTCAAGAGCATCGCAGTAGTAAAGAAAAGTACTAAGGTAGAGGGTCAAGATCGTGTAGATGGCATCTCTGGAGGTACCATCACTTCTCACGGAGTTAATGACATGCTCTTCAACTCCCTTTCAATCTACCGACCTTACCTAGACACTCTAAGAAAGTAACATCTCATTATGGCACTATTTGATAAAAAGAATAAAGCAACCTTGCTTGATCCTATCAGCAAGAATAATCCTGTAGTAGTGCAGGTACTGGGTATCTGCTCGGCACTTGCTGTCACTAGTAAGCTAGAGCCAGCCATCGTGATGGCACTCTCTGTAACAGTAGTAGTGGCCTTTGCCAACGTGATCATCTCACTACTCCGCAAGACCATTCCCAACAACATTCGTGTGATCGTACAGCTCGTGGTAGTGGCAGCCCTTGTAACCATCGTGAGCGAGGTACTGAAAGCATACGCCTTTGAGCTCAATAAGCAGCTATCGGTATTCGTCGGGCTAATCATTACCAACTGTATTCTGATGGGTCGTCTCGAGGCCTTTGCTATGACCAATAAGCCTTGGCCCTCCTTCCTAGATGGTATTGGCAACGGACTTGGCTACGGACTAATTCTAGTGATCGTCGGCTTCTTCCGCGAGTTAATTGGCTCTGGCACCCTCCTAGGCTACCAAGTCATTCCAGATAGCTTCTACGAGGCTGGTTACTCCAATAACGGGCTCTTCATACTACCTCCTATGGCACTGATCCTTGTGGCAGTGATCATTTGGGTACACCGCACTATCAATCCTGAGCTTCAGGAGGAGAATTAATAATAGTAAGTGATTACACGAACATCAATAGATAGTATCTAAGATATGGAATATTTAAGTCTATTTGTCAAGTCCATTTTTGTGGACAATATGGTCTTCGCTTACTTCCTTGGGATGTGCTCCTACCTAGCCATCTCCAAAAACGTCAAGACCTCCCTAGGCCTAGGCGTAGCGGTGACCGTAGTACTGACACTCACCCTGCCCCTTAACTGGCTACTCGAAAATTATGTGCTCAAACCAGGAGCACTTCAATGGGTTGATCCTAGCTTTGTCGATGTAGATCTCAGCTTCCTAAGCCTGATTATCTTCATTGCAGTGATCGCCGCCTTCGTGCAGATCCTAGAGATGGCAGTAGAGAAGTTTAGCCCCTCTCTATACAATTCGCTCGGTATCTTCCTTCCACTTATTGCAGTAAACTGCGCCATCCTTGGTGGCTCACTATTCATGCAGCAGTGCGTATTTATCTTGTACTTTAAACATTTCTTTGAGCTGTTCAAGTGGATAGATT
>USJF01000082.1 GCA_900554935.1 uncultured Porphyromonas sp. | reverse complement strand
CGATCCATATTTCAGACTTCCAGAATCTAGCTCCAATCGTTTACCCTCCTCTCGCACAAAAGCTATCGGAAGACTTGAAGGACCGATTTCAGAAACAGACGAGGCTCTCTCAAACCAATCAGCAGGGAGACCTCAATATCGAAGGCGAGATAGTAGGCTATGACCTTACGTCAGAAGCGGTACAGGCCGACGCCTATGCGGCCAAAACCAAGCTGACCATGAGGGTCAATATCAGATACACCAATACAGTAAACGAAGACGAGAGCTTCGAAAGAGAATTTACCTCTTTTACCGTCTTCGATAGCTCTCAGATGTTTAACCAGGTGCAGGATCAATTGGTAGAGGACCTCACAAAGGACCTAATCAATCAAATCTTTAATGCCACAGTGGAGAATTGGTAAATCACGACTAAGGAGACATGACTAAAGAAGAGCTTAAATCGATCATTGAGCAACCCCACACAGCCGATAAGCACCATCTCCCTGAGCTATTGGAGCTCAGTAGGCAATATCCTTACTCGGCACCACTCCAGGTGCTGATACTACTCTTGCTACACAAGGTGAATGACCTGAGATATGCTAGCGAACTGCATGAGAGGGCACTGGTACTACCCAACCTCCGAAGACTATATACTCAGCTCAATGCCACCCCATCTACCCTCGTCCAAAGTGAGAAAAGCAAGACGGAGGAGAGTAGTGTCACAGGCTTCGGACTAATAGATGCTTTTTTGGAGCAACATCCGGAAGACAGCACGGAGATCGAGGAGCTACTAGACACTCCACCTACCCTACCATCTACCCCTGAGGCTACCATGGAAAAACCCAATACAGAGGAGATAATCTCGGAATTCCTAGACCTAGGGGAAAAGGCGGAGGTAATTGAAACAGCCCAAGAAGAGACACCAACAGCCGACAAAGCCAACTCGCAGGCAAAAGGAACTAACTCCCAACCAATTGAAGCGGAGGAGGAGCTATTTACCGAAACACTAGCACGAATGTATATCCGACAGGGAAAGTACCAACGAGCAGAACGCATATTAACACAAATAAATTTGGAATTTCCCAAAAAAAGTGGTTACTTTGCCGAACAATTAAACTTTCTCAAGAAACTAATTGAAAACAACTCGGAAAATAGATAGTGAGTAGCACCTTTGATTGGCACAAACTATTGATATCCGAAGCAAACAGAACAGCATAAAAGTATAGAAAAAGAGCGTATGTATGTATTTCTTTCAATACTAATCGTATTGGCCTCCATAGCGATCGTTTTCGTCATTACCATCCAAAACTCTAAGGGTGGTGGTCTCGCATCAGGTTTCGCAGCAAGCAACAACGTTATGGGAGTGAGGAGAACAACCGACTTGATAGAGAAGATTACTTGGGGACTGGCTATCGCTATTGCACTTCTCGCAATCATCTCTGTAAAGTGGGCACCACGTAGCACTAGCACACAATCAGAGAGCGTAGTCCTAGATCAAGTAGATCAGGCAACTCTACCTGAAGTACCAGAGGCAGCAAAGCCATTCGGCGACACCCCTGCAACGACAGAGGCACCTGCTGAGCAAACTCCCGCTGAGCCAGCGACTAGTAAGTAACGGAAAGAGAGCAAAAAGAGCACGAATTTACCTACCAAATAACTCAAAAACTTGGTAGTCTCGTCTTTTTTTGGTTACTTTGCCATTCGTAAGTATAATATATAAGTATTTATCAATAAGAGATGTCACGAATTTGTCAAATCACAGGCAAGAAGGTTATTACCGGCAACAACGTATCTCACTCACTGAGGAGGACTAAAAGGACGTTCAGCCCCAACCTTTTTGATAGAAAATTTTACTGGCCTGAGCAAGATTGCTGGATCAAAATCCGTGTGTCTGCAGCTGGGCTACGCCTTATCAATAAGATCGGCCTCAATGCAGCACTTGAGAGGGCTAATGCACAAGGACACCTGACGGAGCTAATCGTCCTGGACTAGTAACTAACAAACACAGCGTATAAAGCAAAGAGAATATGTCTAAGAAAGGTAAAGGCGATCGTGTACAAGTAATACTGGAGTGCACAGAGCATAAGGAGAGCGGTTTGCCAGGAACTTCAAGGTACATCACTACCAAGAATAAGAAGAATACCACTGGTAGGCTGGAGCTAAAGAAATACAATCCTATCCTCAAACGTATGACAATACATAAGGAGATTAAGTGATAGGTCTACGCAAGGAATAGATTAACGCATAAAATAGAAGGAGCAAGCTATGGCAAAGAAAGCGATGTCGAAGCTACAGAAAGGCGATGGACGTACTTTCTCAAAGGTCATCAAGATGGTGAAGTCACCTAAGACTGGTGCTTATATCTTCAAAGAGGAGATGGTACCTAATGAGATGGTAAAGGAGTACGTGAAGAAGTAGTATTTTCTTTCGACACTAAACGACACATCAAAGGGGGAGCTAATAATCAGCAAGGGGAAATATAAGAGCGGTAATTGTGAGGCCAATACAGATCTCACATCGCTGAATATAGGTAAGAGCTTAAAAGGATATGATGCAACCTTTTAAGCTTTTTACTTTTGTGCAATAAGGAAGGGTACAGAGAGCAGATGGAGTGGTTGCCAATATCTAAGAAGGAGGTAGAACAAAGAGGATGGAGTGAGCTAGACGTCATCATTATGAGTGGTGACGCCTATGTGGATCACCCCTCCTTTGCCAACGCTGTCATTGGTAGAGTACTCGAAAGTGCAGGCTACAGGGTAGCTATTGTGCCACAACCTAATTGGCGTGATGACCTAAGAGACTTCAAGAAACTAGGTAAGCCCAGACTATTCTTCGGTGTATCTCCAGGAAACATGGACTCTATGGTCAATCATTATACCGCTGCTAAAAGACGTCGCTCTGATGATGCCTATACACCCGATGAGCGAGCAGATATGCGTCCCGACTATCCAAGTTTGGTATATACCCGTATACTAAGGAAGCTATATCCCGATACGCCCATACTACTAGGCGGTATTGAAGCCTCGCTTAGAAGGCTCACACACTACGACTATTGGCAGGATAAGCTACTACCAGGGATGCCCTATATGAGTGATGCAGACCTAGTACTCTATGGGCTTGGAGAGAAGTCGGTTTTGGAGATTGCAGCGTTGCTCGACAAAGGTGCATCGTTAGAAAACATCAAACAACTGCCCCAGATAGCCTACACCATACCAGCAAACCAATTCACGCCCAAAGAGGGTGACATCAAACTGAATAGCCACGAAGAGTGCCTCAAGGATAAGATGGCCTATGCCAAAAACTTCAGGCATATAGAGGAGCAAAGCAATGCACTCAACTCTCATAGACTTTACCAAGAGATTGGAGAGGAGATCATAGTCGTCAACCCTCCCTATCCTCTCCCCACCACCGCAGAGGTAGATAGCTACTACACGCTGCCCTACACACGGCTTCCGCACCCTCGGTACAGGGGGAAGACCATACGAGCTTACGAGATGATTAGGCACTCCATCAATATGCACCGCGGATGCTTCGGCGGTTGCGCCTTCTGTACCATCTCTGCACATCAAGGGAAGTTTATCGTCTCAAGAAGCCAAGAATCAATCATTGAAGAGGCGAAGAAGGTAACGAAGATGCCCGACTTCAAAGGATATATTAGCGACCTTGGCGGACCGAGTGCCAATATGTACCAGATGCATGGAAAGGATATGAAGGTTTGCCAAAAGTGCTTCCGCCCCTCCTGTCTCTATCCCAAGATATGCCCCAATCTCAATGCCGACCATCGCCCCCTACTCAATATATATAAGGCAGTGGACGCACTCCCAGGAGTAAAGAAAAGCTTCATCGGTAGTGGTGTGAGATACGATATGCTAGTGCACAACTACAAGGCGCCCGACCTCAAGGAGGCAGCACGGCAGTACACCGAAGAATTGATTCGAAACCACGTTTCAGGAAGGCTTAAAGTGGCACCAGAACACACCTCTACCAAAGTGCTCGACATCATTAGAAAACCCTCATTTGACACCTTCTACAAGTTCAAGAACATCTTTGACCAAATCAATAGTAAGTACCAACTAAAGCAACAACTTATCCCCTACTTCATCAGTAGTCACCCAGGCTGTACCGAAGCCGATATGGCAGAGTTGGCAGTTATCACCAAGTCTCTCAACTTTCACCTAGAGCAAGTTCAAGACTTCACCCCCACCCCTATGACCGTTGCCACCGTGATTTACTACAGTGGCATACACCCCTACACACTCCAAGAGATTCCAGTAGCAAAGGGGAAGAAAGATAAAGAGACACAGAGACAATACTTCTTTTGGTACCAACGAGAGAAGTGGAAAGCAATCATCAGCTCCCTAAAGAAGATAGGGCGTAGCGACCTTATCAATAGCCTATTTGGGCCACAAGAAGCCTCAAAGATAGATAAAGATCGGCCTAATAAAAAGCGCACCCCCAAGAAAGGGCGCCGTCCATAAGCATAAGCAAAGATTATATATTGCGAAATGTGAGATCTCTCACGTTAATCATCCATAAACGCCAAAGCATACCCCGCAGGGTATGCTTTTTTATTGTTAAATGCTTGCTGAGAGCAGTTGGAGAAGTACGATATATTCCTTTAATTTGCATCAAGTAAAGTAATAAACTATAGAAAGGCAAACAATGAAAAAAGGATTTATTATTGCTGGAATAGCACTAGGTTGCTCCATCATTGGAGCAATGGGAGGGGTCGCAATTTATTCTAATAGCCTCAATGGTGGCTTTGGTTCTCGCCAAGCGGAGACAACTGAAGTAAATGGCGCATTCAAACAGCCAAAGATGACTCCCGCACTTTTTTCATCATCAAGTGGATCACCCGACTTCGTAGAGGCAGCGGAGAAGAGTATCAATGGGGTGGTCAATATCCGTAGCGAAGCAACTGTAAGTCGCCGACAATCTTCGAGATTCTTTGACCCCTTTGAGTTTTTCTTCGGCATCCCCGGAGGACAAGGAGAGAGTGATGAAGCACCTACTCAGGTAGGATTTGGCTCTGGAGTTATCATCAGTACCGATGGCTATATCATTACCAATAACCACGTAGTCTCAGGCGCCAGCAAACTCACCGTCAGCACCAACGATAATAAGGAGTACGAAGCAAAGATAATCGGCACCGACCCTGCTACCGACCTGGCGCTACTGAAGATCGATGCAACAGGTCTCTACCCAATTCCCTTTGGCGATAGCGAGGCAGTACGAGTAGGAGAGTGGGTCCTTGCCATCGGCAATCCATTCAATCTTCAAAGCACCGTCACAGCAGGTATTGTGAGCGCCAAAGGGCGTGAAGCAGTGCAACAAGGCGATATCCGCATCTCCTCATTTATCCAACACGATGCAGCAGTCAACCCTGGAAATTCTGGTGGCGCACTCGTCAATACCAAGGGCGAGCTCATTGGCATCAATACAATGATCTACTCACAGACTGGCAACTACGCCGGATACTCATTTGCCATCCCCGTAAGTATCGCCAGCAAGATCGTTACCGACCTCAAGCAGTATGGCGTTGTACAGAGGGCCCAACTTGGAGTGATCGGTGGCAACATCAATAGCCAGATAGCTAAGCAGTACGATCTTAAGGTTACCGAAGGCGCCTTCATTGCCGACTTTTCAAGCACTAGTGCCGCGAAGAAAGCCGGGCTTAAAGTAGGCGATGTGATTACTGCCATAAATGGCGTCAATATACGGAGTATGGCTGAGCTCCAAGAGCAGGTAAGTAAGTACAATCCAGGAAATGAGGTCAAGATAACTGTCGATCGTAAAGGCACACAGCATACCTTCAAAATCGTACTAAAGAATAGCGAGGGCACTACCGGCATTGTAGCCCAAAGCTCCTTTGCATCACTCGGAGCCTCCTTTAAGGCGATAGACGAGAAGACGGCCAATAAACTTGGTCTCAACAATGGAGTCATCGTAACGGGAGTAGACCGCCAAGGCAAGTTTGCCGAAGCGGGTATCACCAAAGGCTTCATCATCCTAGAGATCAATAACCAGCCTATCCGCTCAGAGAAAGAGGTAGAGAGCATCACCCAAGCCATCCTCAATAGAGGAGAGGACAAAGTCCTATTCATCAAAGGTATGCTCCCCAATGGCCGGATTAGATACATCGCGGTAGAACTATAACCAAGCGATATAATAGCTTATTGTTTTTGTGATTCTGAATAAGCCTCAGTGCTGCGTAAGCACTGAGGCTTATTATATA
>USJF01000081.1 GCA_900554935.1 uncultured Porphyromonas sp. | reverse complement strand
TTGATGCTTTGCTCTATAGGGGTGAGGACGATCCAACTATCGGAGGTGGTGAAGCTACAGGTAGTTTGCTGTTGCTTAATAAATAGGCTCAGATTATCTACGCCAGTTCCATTGTGCTTACTAGTGACGGCACATATTGTCTTTCCCTGATTCGATTCCTTTGAAAAGAGTAATATATTGGTATCTACCGTAGCGCTTTCAAAGATCTTCACTCCTGCGAAGTCGATCAACATAATAGGATTGGTTTTCTTGGCGAAGAAAGCTCGCAACTTCTCACCATAGCCAGCCCTCATCCACTTATTGGAGGTGATATAGCAAAGGTGTCCTTTAGCCTTTAGCAATTGATATCCTCTCTCATAAAAGAGGCAATAGATATCGCCTGTCCGAGCAAATGAATCGTACCCTCCATTGTCGTACAACTTGGCCAGTGCCCCATTATTATTCTGCAATTGAATATAAGGAGGGTTGCCGATAACGATATCAAAGCCATCGCTCACCCCAAACATCCATTCAGGATCGAAGAAGGGGCTGACAGAATTTTGATCGTATGGATCCCACTCCGTCAATTGCTTCACGTCGTCTGGAGCCATAAGCATATCATCGGCCAATAGAGATGCAAGCTCTTGGCGCACCTCTTCATCTCTTTGCCTGAGTCGTATCTTGGTTGAAGTTGAGGTAGCGGAGAAGTGGCTATGCCGGATATCGACCAGTTCTTTTTTCTTCTCCACGATGCTAATGCTAGGGAGTAGGCCTATGGACTTCTTGATACCCACGAGTGAATTGGCTGCAACGAAATTGGTCTCCAGATTAGGCAGCATAGGAATTCCGAAGTTGGGCTCATCGGGATCTTTGTGGCACTCACAGATAAGTGAGATAAAGAAACGGAGCTTGGTAATTTGTGTAGCTATACACTGTATATCGCTACCATAGAGACAATTTTCAATGATAGCAAGCTTCATTTCGTAAGTGGTCTTGCCCGGGACAATCTGTACCAATACCTCTACGATTCTATTGAGCAAGCCCATCGGGAAGGCACCAGAGCCACACGCAGGGTCGAGCACCTTTACGCGCATCAGCTTCGCTGCGATCTCCTCGTACCACAGCTGCTTCGTATCATCATACTCAAAGCCTTCGGAAAAGAGGGCTCGCACCTCTGGAGTATCACCTAGATAAGCAATCAAGCTCTCATCTACCATGTAGTGAACGATCTCTCGAGGAGTATAGAATGAACCACTCTGATTGCGGGCTGTCTCTCGTGTCTCAGGGTTGTAGGCACCGAGAAGGTTTTCAAAGACCCGCCCAAGGAGTTCTGGATCCAATGCTACCTGTTGCTCTTTTGGAGAGTTTTCCTCGATGGTAAAGTTGTACCGACTAAGAATTGAGATCAATCCCCGATCGGGATCAAAGAAGAGGGCATTGGGGACAACGGCACGATGCTTGTATCGGCCATCAGAAAAACTAATATCATTACGGCTGAAGCCATCAAAGTAATAGGCTTGTGGTACTCCATCAATCGTTTTAGTTTTGTCGAGACACTCAAAAAGCCCGCCATTGAGGAATGGCACCTCGGCAAATAGCTCTATCACCTCCTCTTCACTGATTGAAAATAGCTCGGCATACCGGTAGAGCGTCTTAATATCCCTCCTTGTTGAAGTGGCAAACCTACGGGTATTCCCTCTTTCATCAACTATGGCTCGATTTAGGGTGGCGAAGAAGAGGTTTTGGAGGATCGCATTGTAGAAGGTACCATCCGTCGCACTCTCTGGGTCGAAGTCTTTTAAAATGGTCGCCAAGTACTCCTTATCAAAGATACGGCTTGGTACCAGCTCCTTTTGCTTGATAAACCAGACAAACATGATACGAGTGATCATACGGATCACCTTGGTCTCAATATCATCTCGGTCGTCCTCCTCGAGTGAAGTGTTATTGGGGAAAGTAACATTGGTGCTAGGGTCAACTGCCCACTGGTACCACTCAAATAGCTCTTTGTAAAACTGCTTGGTAAGGGCTTCGACAGAAAAGGCTTGGGTGATATCTTGATAATCAATATGCCCTCTTTTATTGTAGAGCTCCATAAAGTTTTCAGCTGCAGTACGGCACGATTGCCCAGGCCCTAGGAGGAAGGTATATCTCTTAGTATCGGTACTCTCCTTTTCCTTACCACTTTTATAGCAGTAGGTAAACCTCCAATCCCATCGATCATTGGAATCATAATGAAATATCATAAAAGCGCACGAGTATTGAAGCATCACGGCACGGATCAGTCGCTGGATGGTCACTCTATTGCGCTCCAATAGCACATTATCTGCTACCGTGATATCAAATATCTGAAGGGGCGTCACACCTATGTTATTTATCAATCCCACTTGCTTGATACTTCTGATTCCCGTAGCATTGGCAAGAGATTGCCATTCAGTATGATTCTCCAAAAGCTCCGTCTGGAAGTGGTCCTCAAAGTTATCTTCACCGAAAATAGGGAAGATCACATTGTGCAGAAACTCCTCTACTCCCTCATAGCTCCCCGATAGGTAGCTCTGTAATTGCTTTTCATCCATAGTTTATTATTACTTTATGGTTCCTAGTAGTACCGATGGTTTTCCTTGTCTTTGCTCTACATTCTTTACCAGCTTTGACAACTCGCTCTCCAATATCTGGTCAATATCCTGCTGCGTAATGGGTATCAACTGCTGAGACCTCTGCTGAATCAAAGCATCGATTGCCAGCACTTTCTTGATCACATCATAGCTTCCCCTATCTACTACCCTCCTCACTTGCTTCAATAGTTCTTTAGACTCATCAGAGATATCACTTTCATATAGCCTTACTATGGCAGCCAATGCCATGGTACGTTTATCTCCTACTCTTGAGGTATGAATTCTGACAAAGTACTGATTGTAGGCTCGAATAGCCTGCTCGGTAAGAGCCTTCCACTCTGTTGGCAACTTGGAGGCCTTGGCTTCTTCGCTTACTTGAAGCTGCTCAAGCATCTCTAGGAGGGAAATCACCTTGGTAGTATATTTATTGGATTCATCTTGCCCCACAGTGATGGCTAGCTGTGCTGAGGATGGGGCCTTAATGATAAAGTAGGCAGTTCCCTCCTCGGCTTGAGCTATTTGCCACTTATCATCAGTAGCCTCTGCTATCTGCTGATAACGCTTTGGGTGAGTCTCCTTGTACTGCTTCAATTCATATACATACTTCTGAAGTGGAGACTCCTCCCCATCTACCGCCTTAGCAATATCATAGTGGACCACACTCTCATCGGTGGTAAATATCTGGCTATCCTCTCCAAAGAGTACATGGAATGATTGGATCTTGGTATGCGCCTTGCGAACTAGTTGTATTTCCCTATCTCCCTCGGCACTAGGCATAAAGTTGTAAATATACACCTTTGGCTCCTTCGAACCGATACGATTGACTCGCCCGATTCGCTGCATCAGTTTTGTAGAATTCCATGGGGTATCATAATTCAGGATCACATTGGCTCGATGTAGATTGACTCCCTCTGCCAATACCTCAGTAGTGATAATCACATCATAATCATCTTGCCACTCCCCTTCGTAATTGGCATCGAAATTGGCCTGAATGATAGGTTCCATTTCATCTCGGTTCAAAGCCGTGATCGCCAATGGAGAATATCCCTTATTCTGTACTACTCTCTTTAAGTACTCTATAGTATCAATGGCTTCGGAGAAGATTACCAACTTGCCAGAAGTATTGGTTGCTGGACTCATTAATACAGGCCTTAGGCTCTCCTTAAACTCATCCATCTTGGGATCTTCACCATTCTGCGCCCAGCGATCACAAAGCCCAGAGACGAGGTCAAAGTCCTGCTTTAGCAGGTCGTAGTACTCTGGCCTGAAGTCAGTGCGCTGATACTCTGCATTTTGCTCCTTTTCATTGCGTCCTTGCTTATTGAGTTGTGCTATCTTCTTCCGGATATCCTCTACGCAGTCCTCAAAAGTGACCGTTCGACCCCGTTTCTGCTTCTTAGCAACAGTATCCAACTCCTTATTGACATCGATCTGTGGGCAGATAAAGATGGTATCATGCTCCCACATCCTTATCATGTTTAGAGTATATTCGCGCAAATTAATTAGGGACTTTTTGAAGGCAGCAAAAGAGCTTTCCAATCGTTTCACCAGCATAATCTGCATAATATTGGCCAGCTGATTGGCTACACTGCTTACTCCACGGTTACCTCTACCTGCATGCTTTAGTGCATTCTCCGGATCGACGAAGTAGTCAATAGCCCTATAGCGGTAGTAATTGAGCCACTCACCCGACCGCATCTTCTCCTCTTCCGTAGGTGCAATGATCGCCATCGTATCATAGAAGAGCTGCGCCAGCTCTTTATCCATCACATACTCCAGGTTATTGGGGCCTACGATCTGAGGAAATATCAATCTTTGCGCCGTCAAATCATCTTGATAGTACTTCAAGACATCGGTACGCGTACGACGCTCCAATATATCACTCAGCACACAATCTCGAATCTGTCTCGAAAGTTTATTGAGCCTCTCCTTACGCTCATTTTCCTCAATCTCACTGCTCATACTAATGAGTTGCTGGTACTCTTTATTAATCCTAGAGAAGAACTGCTCTAAGTCACCACCATTGGCCTTTTTAAGAGTGCTATTATTGTGATTGCGCTGAAAGAGATAGATCTGATTCTTAAGGTCGTCGGGCTTATTATTTTGTGGTGTAGCTGAGAGCAACCCTATATACGGGTAAATCCCTGTATTGGCCCCTATTTTCCCGATCAGTTCATCCAGAGACCGGTACATATTGGTATTGCTATTCCGAAACTTGTGGCTCTCATCGATCAGTATCAGTCCGTAGTCCTTATCTTGGAGTATCTCCACGAAATCGCCACTATCACCAAGATCATCCTCTTCTTCACAATCATCGACCAGCTTTCCAATACTCCCTGTAGTGATAAAGTCGATCATTGCACTTATCTTATGGCTATCCTGGTGATCAAAGTCATGGATAGTCTTTTTCCAAGCTGACTGGATAGCAGGGGGTGTGACGATCAAAACCTTATGCTCCCGCCCATCCTTTTGGCACGAGGATAGAAAATGCTTCACGATCAGTACGCCCACAATAGTCTTTCCCAGCCCCACAACATCGGCAAGCATAAAGCCACCATGCTCCTTCATTATGCTAATACAGCGCTTTACTGCATCCAATTGATACTCTAAGCGATGCATCTTATCGGGGAGGTAGGTCTCTATTTCATTATCCATCGATTGGTCTACAATGTCACCAAACTTGATCTGTAGCAATTTGATATAGAGCTCATAAGGAGTAAATGGTGCGATAGTTTGCTTGGCTTTACTGGCAATCTTTGAGGGCTCTAGTATCTGCTCCAAGAAGACTTCCGACCATTCTGTAGAGAGCGCCCACTTCTTACTGAACCAATACATATGACCCATGGAGGGAGATGAGACCCTTGGCTCGGCAGTGATCTTTGTAGGATCAGTTTCAAGATAATTTAGTTCAGCATTACCCACCAACCCCTTCTGTGTAAAATTGGAGCTACCTATGATGCCACAAGAAAAGTCATCGCCTGCAAAAATATAGCACTTGGAGTGCATAAATTCTACCTCCTTATCCGTATTGCAAGTGTAGAGGCGCACCTTGATTTTACCACTTTGAAGGTGTGCAATAAGTAGCCGAACCACATCCACATACTCCTCTTTGACCTCCAGATCATTGATATCTGTCTTGATAAAATCAAAGGGGTAGTTTTGGCCTTTGTACTTTGGATTCTTCATAATAGAGGCATAGACGTATGGATCTTTTCCTATAAGAATCTCCAAGGCAGTTCCTTCCCTGGATAAGAAGGTCTCCAACTCATCCCCTACCAGTGCCATCCCTGGAATATCCCAATACCCAGTTGCGATCTGTATCTTTGTGATTCCACTAATACTTATGCATCGCTTGAGATAAGACTGCATGGACAACTCTTTAGACGAATTGTCTATAAGCGTATTGAAAATTTGAGCCATCGTATTTCCTCTCAGTTCCTATTTATTACACCAACTACATCTGTGCATGTGCTTGTAAATATACTATTTTTGGTTGAATAAAATGGTACCAATACGATAAGCTGGTGGAGGGAGAGGATGAATTTATTTAATGGGGTGGTGGGAGGAGGGGGACGAAAGGAGCTTGTTTCTGGGGGAAGGGGGAGCTATAAACTGGGGGAGTG
>USJF01000080.1 GCA_900554935.1 uncultured Porphyromonas sp. | reverse complement strand
CCACACTGGAGTACTTCAGGTAGCTATTTACTTCCGCCATCGGTAGCCTCTCCACGCCCCAATGGTAGGCAATTCCACCGTAGATGAGCATGGCTAGCAGCACGTTAAAGAGTACACCGCCTACCATCACTAGAAACCTTTGCCACACCGGTTTGCTCCTAAACTCCCATGGCTTTGGCTCACTCTCTAGCCCCTCCAGCGCAAGAGACTCATCCACCATGCCATTGATTTTGCAGTAACCGCCGATGGGCAACCAGCCCACTCCGTACTCTGTCTCGCTTCGCTTGGGGCGAAAACGAAAAAGTGCTTTGCCACCAATGTCAAAGAAGATAAAAAACTTATCCACTCTGATCTTGAAGAGTCGCGCAAAGAGGAAATGGCCCAACTCATGTACCGTCACCAGTATAGATAGCGCTAAAAGAAGCTGTATTACCTTAAGTAGTATACCCATAACTTTTGTCTAAATTCCTTCGTGCCAAGCCTGTGCGATACTCCTCGCCTGGCTATCAGCCTCCGCAAGTATAGCTAGGCTAGAGGCATTGCGCTCTGGTGCTACCTCCATGGTATGCTGAATGATGCGTGGAATGTCGGTAAATCGTATCTGCCCTTGTAAGAAGCGCTCCACTGCCACCTCATTGGCTGCATTCATGGTGCAAGGGCACGTGCCACCCCTATCCAGTGCATCGTAGGCAAGCGAAAGGCAAGGAAATGCGTCGCGCCTTGGTGCCTCCAGAGTAAGCCGACTCATTTGCTCTACCGTGAGCAGTGGTCGAGCTCCCTCCAGCCTTTGCGGATAGAGCAGAGCGTAGGCAATCGGGTGCCGCATATCGGGGTAGGAAAGCTGTGCTTTGATACTACCATCTCGATAGCCCACCATGGAGTGGATGATGCTCTGGCGGTGTACAACCACTTCAATCGCACTAGGTGGCACATTGAATAGATGGTGCGCCTCGATCATCTCCAGCCCCTTATTCATCATCGTAGCAGAGTCGATCGTCACCTTCCTACCCATTTGCCAATTGGGATGCTTTAGTGCCATCTCGGGCGTTACTTCCCGAAGAGCCTCCTTAGGAATGTCCACAAAAGGACCACCTGAAGCGGTGAGACAGATCTTCTCCACCGCACTCATCTGCTCGCCTTGTAGGCATTGGTAGATGGCAGAGTGCTCCGAATCAACTGGGAGGATCAGCGAGCCATGCTGCCGACATAGTTGCTTGATCAATTCTCCTGCCACCACGAGGGTCTCCTTATTGGCTAGAGCAATGGTCCTGCCACTCTCTATAGCACTAATTGTAGGCTCTAGCCCAGCAAAACCTACCATGGCGGTCAGCACCATATCGGCATCAATAGAGCCTGCTAGCTCTACGATTGCCTCCCTACCAGCCTGCACCTCTATATCTAGCCCCTTGAGAGCTTTCTTTAGTTCCTTTTCGTGCGCTTTATTGCCAATGGCTACAATACGAGGGCTGAACTTCCTCGCCTGCTCCACCAAGGCCTCCACGCTATTATTGGCTACTAAGGCGTGGACCCTTAGCTGGTCCGAATGTTGCTCCACTACCTCTAGTGCTTGAGTGCCGATTGAGCCTGTAGAGCCAAGTATCGTTACGCTTCTCATATCTTTCTATGCTATTGGCCCCAATCTCTGAGACCAGCACAAAGTTACCAAATTCTCACGACCTAGCTATCCCTTCCTTAGGCTCCTAAATGACACAAGCTAGATGGAGCCAGAATGAAGCTCTTATGCCTGTTTATTTCTGGAGATAATAGGCTTAATTATGGTTAGTACAGATGGACTTTGAGTGATTGGTGCCTTTACTTGAGAGTATTTTGTAATGAGCTATTAATCATTGGATTATAAAATCGGATGCTGAGTTTGTAACTCGATGATTGCTAAGTTTGTAACTTGAGTCTCGCTTAGTTTGTAACTCAAGGATCGCTTAGTTTGTAACTCAAGGATCGCTTAGTTTGTAACTCGATGATTGCTGAGATACGGTCTTGACTGATACTTTGCTACAGTATTGAATATCAATTGGTTGAGATGCTACTATATGCCAGCTCCACAATCCTCCCATTTTTGACCTATAAATCAAAAAAAAAAGACTACCCCCGAGGGACTTGGGTCTCTCAGGGGTAGCAAACTATATTATATATGAGTGTGTGGGTCTTACCAAGCAAATAGTGGTCTGTGGCTCATCATCTCATTTACTTCGGCACGTACGGTGGCGATCACCTTTTCATCGGTAGGTGCGGAAAGGACACGGTGGATCTTACGCACTACTTCGCGTGCTTCCTCTTCCTTCAGTCCACGGGTGGTGAGTGCTGGAGCTCCAACGCGGATACCACTAGTCTGGAAGGCCGAACGAGTATCGAATGGCACCATATTCTTATTGATGGTGATATCGGCTGTAACGAGTGCAGTCTCTGCTACGCGACCAGTGAGGTCTGGGAAGTTTTGGCGAAGGTCTACGAGCATGAGGTGGTTGTCGGTACCATTGGAGGTGACCTTATATCCAAGCTCGATGAAGGTCTCGGCCATAGCAGAGGCATTCTTGAGCACTTGCTTCTGGTAGTCTTTGAACTCTGGTTGCATTGCCTCGTGGAAAGCGACTGCCTTTGCTGCGATGATGTGCTCTAGTGGTCCACCTTGTAGCCCTGGGAATACGGCAGAGTCGAGAAGTGAAGTGAAGGTACGGGTCTCGCCCTTCTTGGTCTTCTTGCCCCAAGGATTTTCGAAGTCTTTGCCTACGAGGATGATACCGCCACGTGGCCCGCGGAGGGTCTTGTGTGTAGTGGAGGTAACAACGTGGGCATACTTTACTGGGTTTTTGAGTAGTCCTGCAGCGATAAGCCCTGCTGGGTGTGCCATATCTACCCAAAGGATAGCACCTACTTCATCGGCAATGGCACGCATACGCTCGTAATCCCACTCACGAGAGTAGGCAGATCCACCACCTACGATCAGCTTTGGCTTGTGCTCTTTGGCAAGTTTCTCCATCTCATCGTAATCGATGCGTCCGTCGCTCTCCTTTACGTTGTAAGCTACTGGATGATAAATGATGCCTGAGCTATTGACTAGCGAACCGTGTGTGAGGTGGCCACCGTGGTCTAGGTTGAGCCCCATGAAGGTATCACCTGGCTTTAGGCAAGTGAGGTAAATAGGGTTATTGGCCTGTGCACCTGAGTGGGGCTGAACGTTGGCCCATACAGCACCATAGATCTCTTTGAGCCGATCAATGGCCAACTGCTCAGACTGGTCTACTATTTCGCATCCGCCATAGTATCTCTTGCCTGGATAGCCCTCGGCATACTTATTGGTCATCACGCTTCCCATTGCTTCCATCACTTCGTTGCTAACGAAGTTTTCGGATGCGATGAGCTCTAGGCCTTTTGTCTGTCTCTCTTTTTCTTGTGCAATTAGGTCAAATACCTTCTCGTCTCTTTTCATGTTTCTTGTAAATTGCAAGTAGTGTAAATTATAGTGTTATTTTTTATTGTCTTCTCTATATGCAAAAGTATCTCTTTTTTTTGACTCCACAAAAGGCGACAGGGCGGTTATTTGAAGAGGTCGGCGATGTCATCTCGAGAGAAACTCTTCTGAATTTTATCGGTCTGGAGAATATCTTCGGAAAGGGAGCGTTTATTCTCTTGTAGCTGTAGGATTTTCTCTTCGATGGTCTCCTTGCAGACGAGGCGATAGGCATTGACGTGCTTTTCCTGTCCGATGCGGTAACTGCGGTCAATGGCTTGGTTTTCGACTGCGGGGTTCCACCAAGGGTCGATGAGGAAGACGTAGTCGGCAGCGGTGAGGTTGAGCCCGGTGCCACCAGCCTTGAGGGAGATGAGGAATACTCGTATCTCATCATCCTCTTGGAACTGCTGGACGACCGCCTCTCTATTGGTAGTGGAGCCATCGAGATAGACGTATGGGATGCCCTCTAGCTCTAGTCGCTTCTTGACGAGGGTGAGCATGGAGGTGAATTGTGAGAAGACAAGGGCTTTATGCTCTAGTTGGATGTCTCTGAGATTGCGCATCAATATATCTAGTTTGATAGATTGTGTGCCGTAGTCTTCGGTCTCTGTAGCAATAAGTGCGGGGGAGTTGCAGATCTGGCGTAGCTTGGTGAGGGCTTGGAGTACCATCATCTGTGCCTCTCCTTCGCTAGCTTTATCCATTTCGCTAAGTAGTTGCTCTCGGAAGTGGTCTTTATGGCTGTCGTAGACTTTTCGTTGCTCCTCTTTCATCTCACAATAGAGCACAGTCTCTGTCTTATCTGGCAATTCGGTAGCTACTTGTTTCTTAGTACGGCGGAGGAGGAAGGGCTGTGTCATATCCCGGAGTAGGTGAGTGCTACGCTCATCACGTTGCTTATCAATAGCATTGGCAAAGTTTTGGCGGAAGTGATCCATGCTACCGAATATACCGGGATTCAGGAAGTTCATCTGGGCGTAGAGGTCGAAGGTGTTATTTTCGATCGGGGTGCCTGTGAGAGCAAGTCGATGCTTCGCCTTAAGTAATCGTACTGCCTTGTATCGCTTGGAGAGTGGGTTTTTAATAGCTTGGCTCTCATCGAGTATAGCGTATTCGAAAGTGAATTGTGAGAGCTCCTCGATGTCATTGGAGACTACTCCGTAGGTAGATAGGATGATGTCGTACTGGAGGAATAACTCTCTTAGAGATGCCCTATCACCTCCTCTATAAACGAGATATTTGAGGTTAGGGGCAAACTTATCTAGCTCTTTCTGCCAATTGAAAAGGAGTGAAGTGGGTAATACGATGAGGTGTGGTGGCAAGGTCTTTTTGTCACTTTGCTCTTTAAGGTGCTGTAGTAGGGTAATAACTTGTAGTGTCTTCCCTAGTCCCATATCGTCGGCGAGGCAGCCCCCGAGCTGGTTTTGGTTGAGAAATAATAGCCAGTCGAAGCCACTCTGCTGATAGCCTCTCAATTCTGCATTGATTCCTTTGGGGAGTGGGTGTGGGGTGAGTGTGGTGAGGTTTTGAAGTCGGCGACGGCGCTCCATCATCTCCTCTATGTACTTAGGGCGCTTGGGGAGGTCGTCGTAGAGCTGATCGATAATATTAAATTGGTAATTGGATATCTCTAGTGTGTCTTTGCGTAGACGCCCGACTTGGAAGTAGCGAGCATAGCGCTCTAGCCACTCCTCGGGAAGAATACCGATAGTGCCATCGGAGAGCTGTATGTATTGGCTCTTATTCATCACGCTCTTCCGCACCTCCTGTAGTGACGCAGTCTGCTTGCCAAACTTGATACTAATCTTGAGGTCAAACCAATCAATACCGCTTGAGGTAGAGATGGAGATGGCAGGAGTATTGAGGTTGTAACGGAAGTTCTTTAGGTTGTCGGTACCAAATATCTGTACGCCTTTATTGCGTAGTTTTTCGGTAGAGTTAAGGAGCCAGTTATCTTCCATCAATTGCTCTCCTGTGAGTGTGAACTCGGTGGTGCTATTATCAAAGGTGGGGTGTAGACTGCGTAAAAACTCTAGATACTGGCTCTCGAAGTCGGCATCTCGCTCTAGTAGGGTATTGGTCTCTTGGTCGTAGAGTGGGGCACGGTCGGTGAGGGGGATAGAGTCTTTGTCGTATTGTATCGCTGGGGTAAGGCGAATAGTGCCCTCATCTGTGTCGGTAAGAAATAGTTGCGGAGTGGCTTGCTCTGAAGGGAGTAATCGCTTGGAGTGCACTTCCGAATTAATGGCGAAAAGCTTGCCGAGGGGCTTGATCACGCTATCGTAGAGCTTTGGGAGGTCTTTGGGCTGATAAAGGATCATCGGCTGCTCTCTATGTAGCACCTGGAGGTGGTAGTAGAGCATCTGGTAGTCGGCAGAAGACCTGAAAATATAGACGTCCTTAAAGTCTATAATCACAAAGCCTTGATTGATGATGGTGGTATTAGGATCGACCTCAATCACGCTATCACCTGCCCGGAGGGTAGGGCGAAGCTCTATCAGTTGCTGATTGAAGTCTTGAGGAGGTCTAGCGTCACCTCTGCTAGTTCATCGTGTAGCTCTAGCTGGGTAAGTCTTTCAAGTCCCTTTTTCTCGAATCTCTGAGCGTCGTACTTATCTATATATAGATAGAGTGGATGTTTCTGGAGGATGCCTTTGAGCTGGTGCATTGTCGCTATATACTCTAGGGAAGGCTTGTACTCCCACGTGCGCTCGTCTATTTTATTGCTCTGCTGTAAATAGGCAGTAGCAT
>USJF01000079.1 GCA_900554935.1 uncultured Porphyromonas sp. | reverse complement strand
TTGCTGGAGAAGAGATTGTATAGAAGTAGGGGTGATAGGATGCTTGGTGGCGTTTGCGGAGGCATCGCTGAGTATTTCAATATGGATTCATCGCTGGTTCGCATCTTGTGGGTTTTATTTACGCTCATGGGTGGCTCAGGACTCTTGATCTATCTTATCTGCTTGGTGGTGATCCCCAGTAGATAGCGTTTCTGGGGGAGAGAGATAATGGCTCCGAGGACTCTGTACGGAGAGCCTTTTTTTGTGCGCACTCCTTGCAAAAAGTGGTGGCATAGTGCTTGGGTCTGCCTAAAAATTGGTACCTTTAGCCAATAGAACTTTTTATTGATATGAAGCGAAGCGAAATAATTATACCGATAGAGGAGAAGACTTTTGATGAATTGAGCAGTACGGAGCGTGAATTGGTGGAGGCGGCACGTGGCATTGCTCGTGATGCCTATGCTCCTTACTCGAGATTTAGAGTGGGAGCAGCACTTCGTCTGAAGAGTGGCTTGCTTGTGACCGGCTCTAATCAGGAGAATGCAGCCTACCCCTCTGGCCTTTGTGCGGAGCGTACGGCGCTCTTCTATGCGGGAGCACAGTACCCCGATGACCCAGTGGTGGCTCTGGCGGTGACCGCTATGCGGGATGATGACCTCTATGTAGCAGTAGCAGCTCCTTGTGGTGCTTGCCGGCAGGTGATTTTGGAGACGGCCGATCGGTACAAGTCGCCTTTCCCCGTCTATTTGGCCGGTCCAGACTCGGTACAGATTGTGGCAGACTGTAGGCAGTTATTACCTATTAATTTCGATGCTTCATCTCTCTAATGAGGGGAAATTGGGATGAGTGACTTTGTAGTATCGGCACGCAAATATAGGCCTAGTACTTTTGAGAGTGTGGTGGGGCAGAAGGCTCTGACTACTACACTGAAGAATGCTATTCTGCAGAATAAGCTATCTCACGCCTACCTCTTCTGTGGCCCTCGTGGGGTGGGGAAGACGTCGTGTGCTAGGATATTTGCAAAGACGATCAATTGCCAGAACCGTACTCCTGAGGGGGAGGCGTGCAATCACTGTGAGAGCTGTATCGCTGCCAATGAGCAGCGCTCCTATAATATCATGGAGCTGGATGCTGCCTCCAATAACTCGGTGAATGATATCCGCCAGCTAATAGAGCAGGTCTATATCGCCCCTACTTCGGGTAAGTATCGGGTCTATATCATCGACGAGGTGCATATGCTTTCGTCGAGTGCCTTCAATGCGTTTCTGAAGACGCTGGAGGAGCCACCAACTCACGCTATCTTTATTCTGGCAACGACGGAGAAGCACAAGGTGCTCCCCACGATTATCTCTCGCTGTCAGGTACATGACTTTAGCCGAATCACTAGCCACGATATTGCGGAGCATCTAGCTCATATCGCATCGAAGGAGGGGATCACGGTGGAGCCGGAGGCTCTGCAGATGATCGGTATCGCTGCGGATGGTGGTATGCGTGATGCCCTCAGTATGTTTGACCAAATCGCCGGCTTCGGAGGCGGAAAGGTGACGGTGGAGGGGGTTCGGAAGAATCTTAATCTCCTCAATGAGGATGAGTATTTTAGGCTACTTGCCTATGTGGTGGAGGGTCAGCACCCTAAGGCACTATCGCTGATCAATGAGTTGCTGGAGAGTGGCTATGAGGGGGATATCGTGATGCGAGGCTTTTCGGGCTTCCTGCGGAATGTATTGATGGCGCAATCGGCCGATACGCTACAGCTGATCGAGGCTCCGCAATCAATTCGGGAGCGGATGACTAAGGCGGGAGCCTATACGCCAGCTAGTATGCTCTGGAACTATCTAAAGATAAGTAGCTCTTTTGGAATGCAGTATAAGGGAAGCTCGGATAAGCGATTGACCCTAGAGGTGGCTGTGCTGAAGATGTGTGAGCTATCGGTCTCTAGCCCACTAGCTACGCCTGTGGCACCGGCTCCTCCTGCAGTATCTTCTTCGGCTCCTTCATCTTCTTCGGTACAATCGGTGCAGTCTGCTCCGACGATTGAAGCCACTAAGCCTTCTCAGCCTTCTCAAGTAAGCCAGACTACGCAGGTCTATACGAAGGTCCCAACAGTGAAGCCTCAGCCTGCTAAGCGCCCGCAGGGAACTGGCGGAATGGATCTCTATGGCTTTTCGCTAAAGACGGGTAAGCCGATGGCGCAGAAGGAGGAGGCAAAGGCGGAAAAAAAGAATCTGAATCGCTGTGAGGAGTATACGGAAGAGCAGCTTCAGGTGGCGTGGCAAAAGGCGGTGGCACTAGTGAAGAATGCCCCTTTTGCAAAGGGCTTCCTACAGAAGATTGTCCCGACTAAGTCGCCTGACCATCTGATTCAACTGGTGGTACAGAGTAATACGCTAAAGATGCAGGTGGTGGCTGTACTGGGCTCGGTGCTGGATGTACTGCACGATGAGCTGAAGAATGACAAGGTGGGAATCGCTATCGATGTGGATGTGCAGCTACAGGAGATGATGCCTCAGACGCCCAATGAGCGGTGGGCTTTTGTCTCTAAGGGCAATCCTTGGCTACAGCAGATGGCGCAGGACTTGCAGCTCCGTCCAAGATAATGTATGAGTATTAATCACTAAATAACTAAAACGAAGACAACATGAGAAAATTACCTAAGGTACTAATTTCACTAACGCTACTCCTCGGACTCACAATGCCAGCTATGGCTCAAGAATCGGATAGAGGGGAGTACAAGTTTACAGTAGTTAAGGAGCTACCTATTACCCCGATTCAAAACCAAGCAAATTCGAGCACTTGCTGGGCCTTTAGCGGACTGGGATTCTTGGAGATGGAGGCAATCCGTATCAGTGGTAAGAATGTAGTGCTCTCGCCTATGCATGTGGTATCTCACTCGTATAGAGATAAGGCGGAGAATTATATCCGCTATCAAGGGGAGACCAACTTTGGCCCTGGTGGCTCTTTCTATGATGTGCTTTACTCTGTAAAGCACTATGGTATCGTACCTATGAGTGAGATGCCTGGGCTAAACTATGGTAGTGAGCGACACAATCACAATGAGATCCACGCTGCGGCACAAGGGTTTATCAAGGGAATCTTGAAGAATTCGGAGCGTGGTGGGCTAACCCCTGCGTGGAAGCCTGCATTCGGAGCAATCATTGATGCATATCTAGGCAAGCTCCCTGAGAGCTTTACTTATGAGGGTAAGAAGTATACACCTGAGAGCTTTGTGAAGTATCTGGGACTTAATCTCGATGATTATGTATCGCTGACTAGCTTTACTCATCACCCATTCTACTCTAAGTTTGTACTTGAGATCGCGGATAATTGGAGGCACTCTCAATCGTACAACCTTCCTCTTGATGAGTTTATGCAGGTCTTTGACAATGCCATCAATAATGGATATGGTATCGCTTGGGGAAGTGATGTGAGTGAAGTGGGCTTTAATAGAGATGGCCTTGGGGTATTGATCGATGCGGATGCCGCTGAGTCGACTGGCTCTGACCAAGCTCGCTGGATCGGTGCTACACCAAGTGAGAAGCGTGAGATGATCAATCAATTGGTTCGTACTCCTGGGGCACCTGAAATTAAGGTAACGCAGGAGTGGCGCCAAGATGGCTTTGACTATCAGACGACTACTGACGACCACGGTATGGTGATCTATGGTATCGCTAAGGATCAGACGGGCAAGAAGTTTTATATGGTGAAGAACTCTTGGGGCGAGGCTGGTCGTTACAAGGGGCTTTGGTATGTATCGGAGAGTTTTGTGGCTGGTAAGACGATCAATATCGTAGTGCATAAGAATGCCATCCCTGCGACTCTTCGCAAGAAGCTGGGCATCTAATCCTCTCCTAACATAGTAAAGGAAAAGGGGCTCAACCATGTATGTGGTTAAGCCCCTTTCGATAAGAACCATATAATCGATTACTTATGTTTAGAAGTGTGATTTCAAAGGCTTGGCTAGTTGGCCTCTGCCTTATTTCGTTGGTAGTAAAAGGAAGTGCTCAGGAGAGCGGACGCGATTTTAACCTCGAGGTCCACACTCGAGTAGGCTACACTGTGAATGGTGATGGCCCCTATAAGGAGACAAGTGGGCGCTTTGCTTTTGATCACTTGATGGTGGGCATTGAGGGGAAGATTACTCCGAAGCTCTACTATAGGTATGTGCAACGCTTCAATAAAGATGCCACTATCTTCCCGCTAGAGAACCTAAGCAATGCTATCGACTACGCCTATATGAGGTATCAAGTAAGCGATAAGGTGGCAGTGACTATTGGAAGGCATGCCAAGCTGGTGGGGGGATTTGAGTTTCAGGAGTACCCTATTGATGTTTACGACTTTAGCTGGTATGGCAATCAGATCACCTGCTTTCTTACGGGGATAAGTAGCTCATTTCAGCTCTCTCCCACGCAGGAGCTTGCTCTGCAGGTGACTAATAGTCGGACCCGCAATCATGTAGATGCCTTTGGGCACGATGACTTGGTGGCACTTCGCTTCCCACTTATGGGTGCTATGGCGTGGAATAGCAGTTACTTCGATCGCCAGCTACAGCTAAGGTATGCTGCAGCTTTCGCACCTTTGGCAAAAGGGAAAAGTATGTACACCATTGGGCTGGGGCAAAAGCTCGACTTCGGGCGCTTTAATATCTATCTCGACCTGCTTTACTACCACTCTGGCCTAGATTATCTAGGGGTACTAAGAGGGCACGGTATCCCTGCGACGCAGATCGAGCAGTGCGACAATCTCAGTATGGTGCTAGAGGCACGCTATGCGATCACCCCTCAGTGGCAGTTGCAGATGAAAGGCGTATACGATGTGGCACGGGCGACAGTCCAAGACCAGCCGGAGAAAAGTCATCTAGGCCGTCAGCTCTATCAAGCCTCGGTGCAGTACTATCCTATGGAGGGGAAGCATTGCTACTTCTACCTCAATGGCACCTACCAAACTCTTCAGAATGCTGGTGCCAACACTGTCGGTACCCCTGACCACTTTAGGTGCGCTCTAGGAATGGTCGCTCGCCTCTCCCTTTTTAACCGAGCGTGGTAAGCCACTTCGCTATAGTGGGAGCAAAATAGCGGTGCTCTAGCACCTGTACCTTTTGCTGAATCTCCTCTGCCGAATCGGTGGGGGAGATTTCCGTTGTGGCTTGGAAAAGCGTGGTGCCACGGTCATACTCCTCATCGATCACATGGATGGTAATCCCCGAAGTGGCCTCTCCCGCAGCCTTTACCGCCCTATGTACATTCATCCCATGCATCCCCTTACCGCCATACTTAGGCAGAAGAGCGGGATGGATATTGACGATTTTATCAGGATAAGCTCTTAGGAGAAAGGTAGGAATCAGTCGCAAGTAGCCAGCTAGCACAATAGCATCCACATGATACCCTTCCAGCAGAGGCAAAAGGAGGCTACTCGAGGCCAGCTCTTCACGGGTTAGGTAGTGAGACGGGATGCCAAAAGCCTTAGCGCGCTCCTGCACATACGCCTCCTTTTGGTCGGTAATCACGCAGGCAATCCTTATCCTTAGCTCAGGGTGCTCTTGGCAGTATTCAGCTATTTTCTGCATGTTACTGCCACTGCCCGAGGCGAATATCGCGATGGTTTTCATATAAAATAACGTTAAATTTACACATCGATATGTGTGTTGTGCAGATTATGTGTATATTTGCCGAGTAATTGATAAGTAATCTTTGCCAAAGATAGCTACATTTGCGGAAAGTATACAATTAATAAATAGAATATAGACAACAATTAAATTTCAGAAGATTTACCATGACTAAACAGGAAATTGCAGACAAGGTAATTGAGATCATCGTAGATAAGCTCAACGTAGACCCTAGTGAGGTAACTGAGACAGCTAGCTTCACCAATGACCTTGGTGCAGACTCTCTCGATACCGTCGAGCTGATTATGGAGTTTGAGAAGGTTTTCAATATCACCATTGAGGACGAGGTATCTCAGAATATCCAGACCGTAGGTGACGCTATTAGCCACATCCAGGCTGCTGTCGCAGAGAAGTAATAAATCTCGGTCGCATATAAGACGATCCGGAAAGAGGCTGAAGTGTTCCGCATGGGGTAGTACCCTTTGGGGGGCACTTCTGCTCTTTTAATACCAGTGTTGTCAGTATAAACATTCATACACATTATAAATAATATGGAGCTAAAGAGAGTTGTAGTCACTGGACTTGGTGCCATCTCCCCACTAGGTGGCGATCTAGCCTCCACTTGGGAGGGATTCAAAGAAGGACGAAGCGGAGCAGCCCCTATCACACTACTAGATGTGAGCAAGTACAAGACACAATTTGCTTGTGAGCTGGCTCCCGGGAGTTTCTGGGGC
>USJF01000078.1 GCA_900554935.1 uncultured Porphyromonas sp. | reverse complement strand
AGTTACAAACTCATCGATCGCTCAGTTACAAACTCAGCCATCATCGAGTTACAAACTCGCACCACACGGAGATTCAAGAGACCGCCACAACCCCACCACCTCTTGCGGGTCAGACAAATAATAGGACAGACAAACAATCAAAAAAATAGCGATTTTATAGTAAGGGTCAAATATATTACGTATCTTTGCGATGAGAATGTAAAGTTTGTTGATACATTTAGGATGTTGAAACATTAAGAGAAAAGCAAGTTTTTATATAATCAAAAGTAAGTTGAAATGACTAAAAAATTATTTCTAGCACTGCTCGCCCCTGCACTCATGGGCGGTCTAATGGCATGTAATAAGCAAGCCAATACCGACCTAGATCCAGAGGCTCAGAGCACCGGTGACACCTATATGTCTGTCACCTTTACAACCGCCAATCCCAATTCCACTGCACGTGCTGCGGAAAAAGAGGATGAGAACTTCAACTCTATCGGTGAGTACATCGGCCGTGACGAGATCAAAAACGTCAATGTCTACGTGATCAACCTCCCAGAGGAGACGGTAGATGTAAAGAAGTTTGTAAGTACTACAACGAATGCTATTGTCCTTAATCCTGATAGCAACAATGACACCAAGGACTTCCGCACCGAGGCTTGGAAGACCACTGCTGGTGACAAACTCGTTTATGTATACGTAAATATCGCTGGTACTGACATCGAAAAAGCACTTGACAAGGCGACTTCAAGAAAAGCTTTCGAGGACGCTAACGCAACAGCTTATGCACTTGCTGATGCCAATGGGGTAATGACTTCTTACGCTAAGTATGAAGGTGGTAAGGACATCATTGCAATGAACACCGTTACTCCAGCAGAACTTGAGGTTAAGCCAGGAGTAAAGCAAGACGAAGCAGAGAAAGACGATGGTACTGCAAAGAACCGTGCGAAACTCTCTGTTCGTCGTCTAGTAGGTCAAGCAGCTGTAACCAGTAAAGAGGCAGAATATACAATCACTGAAAATTATGGCGGTAAGACCAACACTCTTGGTAAGCTTTCTGACCTAAAGTGGGACGTGATGCAGTATGAGCTGACCACCTACCTTATGCCACTTCCTACTGAAGAAGGAAAGGATGCGAAGATGGCTATGTACTGCAAGTCACCTTTCTTTAGCTTTATGCCAGATGACTCTAATTATAATGCCACTAGTGCAGGTGTTAAGTACGTCTATCGTGCGTTTAATGGCACAAAGGTAGAGACCTTTACCCGTAGTACTCAGGCAACACAAGCAGATAAGAACAAGGAGGATGTAGATAATATCGTGAAGAACTCAATGAAGTTCATCACCGAGACCACCCACCAAGATGGTGGAAAGCTTGAAGATACTGCTACACCTAAGACTGGCTACCGCAAGGGCAACACCGCTTATGTAATCGTTTCTGCTAAGATCACTCCTGATGACTCTGCTTGGGCAAGTACCGACGAGAAGAGTGCTACAGGTGAAGACCTTTATTTCGGTGTACAGGACCACAAGTTCTATAAGTCTATTGATAATGCTAAGAAAGCCAATAAGCCTACCACAGCTACTCTTACAGGTGGTAAGGACAACGTGATCATGTACGCTGGTGGCATTTGCTATTACGTAGCTTGGCTTAACCCAAACAAAGCTAAAGAACCAATCGTTTCTCCAGTGCTTCGCAACAATATCTACCACGTGAATATCACCGGTATGAAGAGACTCGGCTACTCCGGCAATCCGTTTGATCCCACAAATAAGACTCCAAAGGATCCAGATGATAAGACTCCAGATCCAAAGGAGACCCTTTACCCAGTTGAAACTTACATGTCTGTAGAGATCAACGTGGTTAACTGGGGTGTACACTCTTACGATCACGAGTTCTAAATAAAGTCCTAGGGGTACTTTACACTTAAACCCCACAGGCAGAAGGTGCTTGACCGCACCTTCTGCCACTAGGAGAGAGGGAAAAGAAAATAGAATAACACAGACGTAGAGAAATAAATATGACGAATATAAGCAGATCCATCAATCAGAAGCTAGGTGCCCTGAGCGGGGTGCTACTAGTGCTACTCCTATGCCTCGCCGGCTGCCAGAAGGAGCGTTTCGTCACCGAGGAGGATCTCGACTACCGCCACACGGCAGAGTTCGATGAGGGCAGCACCTATATGTCGCTCGCCCTACGTGGCTCCAATCCACCAGCACTGAGCCAGCAGACCGAGGATCAGACCGGTGGTAACTACAAAGTCACCTGGCCGGGCGATGACATCATCGAGAACTTCGCCGTCTACATTATTTCCGATGATAGCCCCGAGGTAAAATGTATCGCCGGTCCCGTAACCAACAATGACGATGTAGTCAGCTGGAACGCTGAAAAGCAAGAGCTACTTCTCAAGCCCTTCCCGACTAATCCTGTCAATAAAAAGATCTACGCCTTTTTCAACCCCCCTGCGGCGTATCTAAAAAAGCTCGAGCCGGCACTAACTGATAAAGCTGCGTTTGAAAACCTGCTTAAAGAGCCCATCCCCTATATGGGTGCATCGGGCATCACGTACGAAGAAGATGCCCCAACTCTGGAGGCTTTTCGCCCCGATAGCCATATCGCCACCAAATCACTAGTATCAGCTACAGGCGAAGTAGCTAAATACAGTGATCGCGTTCCACTAGAAATGCTAGATAATGTTACTCTTGGTAGTAATCCCTTTAACGCTGATGTAGCTCTGAGTTTTTTTGATCGCACTCACTTTAATGCCAGTAAAAGTAGTAGTATACCACTCTATAAGCGAGCAGATCGCATCCTCTCTACCGGAGTGAGGAGCTATACACCTGAGGATAATATTACCAAAGATCAGGTGATGAATAATGGGCGTAACCTGGTACAGGTCTATACACGTAGGGTACTGGCACAAGCTGTAGTAACTGCCAGTGAGGCTATAGTTGGGAGGAAACTACCACAGATGAAGAATATGATTCTGGAAGGTCTGAGCTTCCAAGTCTTCAACTTTGAGCCCACCTTCTATCCTATTGCCCAGACATCAGATAATCAATGGCCAGGGAATCAAAATACCATCACCCCTCGTTACAAGGAAACCGATGGCACTTCGCTGATCAACTTTAGTACTTACCAACCAACCATTAAGATCAATGGTAAGGACGAGCAATTCAATGCTGAAAGCTTGGTTAGAGACCGATTTTTCCGCTCGTCACACTTCTTGCTTGATAAAGAGCTGAATAAAGCTCTTGACCCCACGGACAAAGACTTTGCACAGCTGCTCCTCCGGCAGGCAGACCTTACCACCGATCATCAATTAGACCTAGAGGGGGTAGACGATAACTCACCATTAGCCGTCAACACCACCTTTTGGGGCGGGTGCTACGTGACAGAGACGACCCATAAGTGGGGAACCGATACCTCAAGTGGCTACAACACCGCCAATACTCCTTTCTTTGCTGTCGTTGCTTTCTTTGACGCTAATGAACTTCCTTGGTCAGATGCTTCACTAGATGCTGTGGCACAGAAAAAGGCGGGTAGAGATGCGGACTTTGAAGAGTCCGTCAAAGACCTTAATAAGCAACTTGCAGAGAAGGAGGCAAAACTCAAGCAGCTGCTTACAGAGACTGGGCATGGAACGTCCGATGATTGGGTGAAAGCTCAGGCAAAGTTTAAGGAGTGGGAGGACTACTGCACTAATGCAATTGGTTATACTCCAAAGTACCGGAGAGATAATATCAAAAAAGCGAGAGAAGATTACGTTAAAGGGACAATAATCAATAGAGCAGATTTTGACGCAAAGGTCAAGAATGATTATAGTAACATCAGCAGGAGAGTAAAAAATAGTGCCGAGAAGGATCTATGGGCTGCACTGAAGAAGCTTGACGAGGATAGAGAGAAAGGCAATCCGAAACAGGCGGAGATGAATACGCTCTCAAAAGAGATAGCAGCACTCAAAAAAGAATTGGAAAGGAAGAGAAAAGCCTTCTACAGTAGCGACGTTTGGTATCCAACAGGTGGCAAGAACACCTTTACGCCTTCTTTCTACGAGCAGGGGATCAACCGGATCTTCTATTCACTTGTTGACGGGAAGTTTTACCTCAATTACCACGAGATACCAATGGCAAATCGTGGTGGGGTAACGCATACACTGGCGGAGGGGGACGCATGGCTTACAGATCTAAAGTCGAAGCTACCAAATGGCAAGGACTTCCCAACTGAAGCAAATGGAGCACCTGCCGATGCAGCAGTATTGCCACCGAGCCAAGTATTGCCTAAGCTGAGCCAACTAATGAATGGTACCAAAAAGGAGATAGACCTCTCTCCCGCTGAGCGACGCTCTATGGACTTCTACCTCTATGGTAGGGTGGCTCCTGGATTGGTGCAGTATTTCGGCGGAGCCACTCGCACCGAGCCGATGGATCTCCACAGTGGCTATGTAGCGTGGTACACAGCCACGAAAGCCGATAGGGTGGTCAGCTATCCCTGCTACATTAGGTACCGAGAGGAGAGGGGAGGAGGGATCAACAAGCCACGCCTGCTGATGGTCTACTACTCATGGCTCAACCCCAATACAGGAGACCCAAGCAATAGCTACGCTTCGCCTGTATTGCGAAACAACATCTACCACATGCACATCACTGGTTTTACCAAGATGGGTCTATCAGCGATCCCCTTTGTGCCGGAGATGCCACAAGGTTCACCTTATAGGTTCCTAAATACCCCACTAGATCCCGATGAGCAGGTACCAGCACTTGGTGCACCACTCAATGATGCCACAGGTGGTCCTGGTCAGCCTACCAGCCAATCAATGCCACGCTCATCGAGATTTTCACTTACATTCTGATCAGAGATAAAGATGATGATGAAGATATACAGACATAACCTATTTAGCCTATTGATGGTGGCACTGCTCCTCGTAGGAGCGAGTAGCTGCCAGAAGGAGCGGTTCGTAATAGACACTCCTGATGAGGAGCAAAAAGGGGTGACCCCCTCCTACGGCTCCACCTATATGTCGCTTAGCCTCCGCACTGGCGGCGGCAGTAGCGAGTCGGAGGTCCAAGACTACAACTATCAAGGCGATTGGGCAGGTGCCGACGACATCACCTCCTTCGCCGTCTACGTTGTCTCCGAGGATCGCAACGAGGTCTATTGCGTCTCCAGCAATAAGATTGTGGTTACTCCTGGAGGGTATTACTTTGATAGCAATTATGAAAGGAAAAAGCATGATGACGTATTGGACCCCAAAGTAGAGAAGTGGAAAGATAACGTACTGACGCTGAAGCCATGGAAAACCTCACCTGGGAAGAAGACCATCTACGCCTTCCTCAATCCACCAGTGCAGTATGTTGAGTATCTAAAGCAAACACTTTCCAATAAGGATCAGTTTGAAGCAAGGGTCAAGGAGCCCATCCCCTACCAAGGAAAGGCGGGCGTGACCTACACCACTGATCCAATGCTTGGAGGCTTCCGCCCCGACCCCAACATCGCCAAGAAGGTACTCTATAAAGGCTTTAGCGGTGATGCGCTTACCCCTGGTAAGATAAATTTGAATACAGGAGGAGGTTTGGGAAGGCTTCATGATGATGGTTTTGACAGTCGGGTCATGGACGTTGTGAATAATCTGGACAAGCCTACCAACGGCTTTTATAAATATTCAGACCACATTATGTGCTCAGGCATAAAGGAGGACTTTGCCGTTGCAGATAATGTATCGGAGAGCGAGGTGGTCAATAGTCGCGAGAATTTGGCTGTGGTCAGTGTCCGCAGGGTATTGGCTCAGGCCGTAGTGTCGTGGGATAAAGAGATCATTGGAAAAGGACTCAAGGGCGACCCTGAAAAGGAGAACATGGAGCTGATGGGCATCTACTATCAGGTGCTCAATTTTGAGCCTACATTCTACCCCATTGCCAAGCGTCCCAAAGGTGAGTGGTTCAACATCAAGAATACCGAGAGCCCCTCTTATGGTCAACTTGACAACACTGGATTGATTGACTTTAGCACCTATCAACCACATGAGGAAAAGAATAATAGATTTGACCCCGCGACACTTGACTATGAGCGCTTCTTCCGCAATTCTATTCCAGTGGTTAAAAGCCAGGTGATGCCTCCTAGCAGTGATCAGGATGAGATGCAGTTGCTTCTCCGTCGGAAAGTGATCATCGGGATGGGAAATGTGGAGGATGAAGAGAATTACACTAATATCCCCTCTTACCCCTATGAAACTCCTACCGTACACTGGGGGGGGTGCTACCTGACCGAGACCACCCATCCATGGGGTGACGATGAGAGTAGTGGCTAACGCAAGGGGAACACACCTTTCTTTGCGGTCGTCGCCTCTTTCGCCATCAACTCCTTGCCTTGGTCACAACAAACGCAGAAAC